>JASLFQ010000232.1 GCA_030150595.1 Aquirhabdus sp. | reverse complement strand
GTCTTCCAATGTCCTCAATTTCTACTCTTTTCTTAGATAGAAACGTGACCCGCAATTTACATTGACCATCTCCTTCATATTGATATGAATTTTGAGATATTGATTTGGCTAAGCCTGACATACTGCATATGTGAAAATTATTACCTGCAATCTCAAACCAGAATTTTAAATTTTGATTTGATTTATCGCCAATAAGAAGTCCATCGTCTTCTGGTGCTCCATTTGGACCTGCGTTCGCACCGCCTACAATATGATGATAGATATATTCCGTAGGTGGATTATTGTAATCAGGCATCTCTGCCTCATCTGCCATTGATATTATAGGCATTAGGCTCAAAGCCATAAGGATTGAAGAGCTAAAAATCCCATTTTTCATTATGATTTTCTCTTTTTCAATTACTTAGATTCAACAAGCCGCCCTGACACGAACTTATGAAGTACGCTGGCAATTAATGTCTGATATGGCATACCCTCTTCAAGCGCACGCGCCTGAATATCCATCAAATCGGGCGTCGAAAGACGAATGTTAATTCGTTTTTCTTTCAAGAAAGTCACAGAAGCAGCGGCTTTGAATTTTGCCAATTCAGCTTTTGACGGCGAAGTCGATTTCAGTTCACCAGTCTCATAAGCACCTAAAATATCTTCTTCAAACTCATCTAATTTATTCATTTGGATTCTCCTTCAACAAATAGTCTCTAGTCGCCTTTCTGCTCGGAATCACTGTTTTCAAGAAATAATAATCAGTTTCTTCAACGTAAGGCACCAAGTACACATAGCCGTCAAAAGCCACAACAAAAATGGACTGATTTGGATATTTTTCTGCATTTGGATGACATAACACATCCAGCAAACCATCCGCCTCTATTGCAAGCGCTACAATTTCAAATGAAATACCGCGTTCCGCTTTAAGCACTGCATTTTTCTCATGGTTCCATCGAAAAGGTTTCATACATTTACTCTAACTTGTTTTTATTTTAACCATATGTGTGCCTATTGTCACCTTTTAAACGCTCCACCACCATCCTCCTCATTTCATCAGGATCTTTTTCCAACACATCCTCATTCACACGATTTTCTAAGTGATTTCGCATTGCAGTTTGCAAGCGCGAAACCCAGAACCGACATGCCGCCATCACCAAATAAGTCGGTAAAGCCAATCTCTCATCATCCGTCAATTTCCGTACATCTTCATACGCAGAAATAAATGCATTTGCGCGATCATTATCCAAATCCACATCAGGATAATTGGTACAGAAATCATTCATCGTAATCGCAATATCCATCAACCAATCATCATGCGTCACAGTTGTAAAATCCAATATCGCACTCAACTCATCGCCAGTAAACAACGTGTTATCCCGAAACACATCCCCATGAATTAACCCTTGCGGCAATTTCGGATACTGCTGCTTTACTTTGACAAACTGATCAAACACTTGATCTAGCAATTTTTGATCTGCCTCTGGAAGCGAAGGCTTTAATTCATTTTTGCTGAATTCCCACCATACAGGGGTATATTCCGTTTTCTGAGTTTGTTCTTGTGGCAGCGGATCATTTTCTAAGGCCAAATGGAGTTGAGCCAATGCCGCGCCTATCTGTGTCACTTGCGCGACATTTGGATGAATCGGTGAACTCCCCGCAAGACGTGGCGCAAATTGAGCGGGTTTACCTGCTAAAGTATGAATCAGAACACCTGACAAATCAGCCAAAGGCATCGCAACAGGTAAACCTTGTGCATACAAACGCTGCATGAGACGCGACAAAACTTCGGCTTCGGATTTTGATAATTCCTCAAACAACGTCAGCACCAGCTCTCGCCCATCATTTAAGATAACGAAGTAATTACTATTTTCAATCCCGTTTTGAATGGGTGTAATCCGCAAAACAGTGAAATCAAACTGCTGTGCGAATGCTTGTACTTCTTCCAACATCAAAACCGTATAGACCGACATAGATCAAAAACCCAAATTAAAAAAGCAATGTCACTAATCAAGTTTTGGTAATATAGCCTGCTTTTATCAATTCGCTATCAATTCGTTAAAAGCATCCGTTAAATATTTGCGTGTGATTGGACTTTAAATATGCTGGCTAAACGTATTATCCCCTGCCTTGATGTCGACAATGGTCGTGTGGTGAAAGGTGTGCAATTTTTGGATATTCGCGATGCTGGCGATCCTGTCGAAGTCGCGCGCCGCTATAACGATCAAGGCGCGGATGAAATTACCTTCCTCGACATCACTGCAACTGCGCATGGTCGCGACACGACTTATCGTACCGTTGAACGTATGGCGGAATCGGTATTTGTACCGCTGACTGTAGGTGGTGGCGTTCGTAAAGTGGATGATATTCGTCAACTCTTGAACGCTGGCGCAGATAAAGTTTCCATCAATTCCGCAGCCGTATTTACCCCTGAATTTGTCGGTGAAGCGTCATCACGTTTTGGCGCGCAATGCATCGTCGTCGCGATTGATGCTAAGAAAGTCGCAGACGGCAAATGGGAAATTTTTACCCACGGCGGACGTAAACCAACGGGCATTGATGCCGTTGAATGGGCTGTCAAAATGGCTGGACTTGGTGCAGGTGAACTGCTCGTGACGAGTATGGATGCAGATGGCACGAAAGCGGGCTACGATCTTGGTTTGATGAAAAACATTACCTCGCGCGTCAACATTCCCGTCATCGCATCGGGCGGCGTGGGAAATTTGCAGCATCTCGCAGATGGTGTATTGCTGGGTGGTGTGGATGCAGTTTTGGCGGCGAGTATCTTTCACTTCGGTCAATATACGATTCCTGAAGCGAAGCGTTATATGGCGGATTTGGGTATCGAGATGCGGTTGTAATACACAAAAGTTCACTGAGCGGAGTCGAAGTGAGACGGTCTACATAAACCGCATTTCGACGCCGCTCAATGCTCTACTTGAAGTAACTAATCTCGCTTACCCAATCTCGGCACAATACTTTCAATATTTTCTTTTAGCGTCTCACGACCTTCTTTTAAATTGTCGCGTATGTTCTGTCGTAATGACCGCGCGGCATTGGTTAAACCACTGGTTAAACCCAGCCGTTCTTCACTTTCCGCATAAAGCAAATCATTCCCAACTGTACGCTCTAAAGCATAAATACGCTGACGCAATTCAGCTGGCAGTGCCGCTTTGCCAAGAGTCTTTGCATCGACCATCACGGCGATCGCATCGCCCGTTGCGATAATTTGTTGCTGCTGAGTGCTATACAACACATAGTTCATGCGAAAACCCGAGTTACGTACTTCAACCACTTGCACGCCAATTTCGAGTACATCCGGAAAATAAACGGGACGTAAATAGCGACAACTATTTGACGCAATCACAGCCGACAACCCCTGTCCGAACGCATCAATCTTGGTCAGATATTCAACACGCGCACTCTCGATGTATCGGTAATACAGAACATTATTCACATGTCCAACAGCATCCATATCACCCCATGCAATGGTTTGACGATAGACAATTGCAAACTCTTTGAGTGAACTCATGGTGTTTTTTTCCGAAGAAAACATTAATTGGGATAAATGAAACAATGCTCGAAATGAGCCAAATCTTTATTGTGTATCACGTGCGCCGCTGTCTTACTCTTGTCGGAGTAAATTTTCTAGCAAAGCTGTACGGAAACTCTCGTCCAGACTAGATTGATCTTCCAACTGCCAAATCAATTGGTAATGTTGAATGAGTGCATGATCCTGATAAGGACTGAGCAAATCCAATGCGGCATGTCGTTGTTCAGGTTCAGCGGACAATTGATGTCGCATCCAACGCACACGAGCCAAAACCACATCAGGTTGCGCTGGATAGCGTTGCTCTAGCTGTACAAGTACATTATCAACAGATTGCACAGCAGATTCAACCGCGTGGCGAATACATGCGCTCATCCAATTCGCCAACAATTGTGTATCCAATCGATTCGAGAGTATCTGCTCCGCCAAAGTGAAAGCACGTTGATAAGCAGTTGCCCGAAACAATACCGCAAATAGCGCATCTGCGTGCTGATCTTGTGTTTCTGACGTCATCAATTGCAATAAACGAATGACTTCATCGGCGGCATTTTCTGGCAGTTCATGCGTCATCAATGCCTGCAACCAATGCGTCCAATCGATATTGTGTTGCGATGGAAATATCGGCTGCACAAGCATTTGCCAAGGCAGTTCCGCCGCAAGCTGACTCCAAAATACACCAACCTGCCGATCAAAATTCGGTTGTAAAGCCTCACGTACAGGTTCAGTAATGCCACGCGCAGGATAGGTTAATAACAACTCTAATGCACTCTTTGCTTGCAGCAAATCGCCTGATGCTAAGCAAATTTTGACCCGCAACAAAGTTGCAAGTTCATGGTCATCGCTATCGATGTGCTTCAAATGTTCATTGGCGGCACCATACAGTCCTGCTTGACAAGCCACATCCGCTTGCAACAGATGTAAAGCTGATCCTTTTTTCTTGTTAAAGGGTTTGAGATTGAGGCTGTTATTGGTCAATGAATCTTCCATAGCCGAAAACGCACCCGCATAATTTGCAACCAAACGATTACGGATGGCGGTATCTAAACTCATCAGCGTTTTACGTCTGGTTTTGGCTTTGCGTTTTTGATAGAGGTATTCAGAACCAAACAAGATCGTACGAAAGATAAAAA
>JASLFQ010000256.1 GCA_030150595.1 Aquirhabdus sp. | reverse complement strand
TTCTTAGCGCATAAACACCTGGAACTTCTTTTGAAAACGGACCAGTCAACCGTACACCACTCGACACATGATTTGCAGTATGTAAAGCATACTTAGTAACATTAGAATCACCAAGAGTTACGGGAGTATGACCGAAAATATCATACCCTATCACGTACTGAAGAACAGAGTCTAAACCAATAAATACAAAACATCCGAGAGAGGCATATTCAAATATTTCTATTTTTCTCTGACTATTGAAAATCAGACTAGATAAGACCAATGCAAATGCTGGCCAACGTATTGCTATAAGAGATTGCGTTAAAACATATTGTGGATCCATCATCAAAAACGAGGTTACACACATATAAAGCCATAAAATCAAAAACACGTTAAACCACTTCTGTGCCCGAATCTCATGTGCAGGATGTTTAAACCAAAAATACAGTAAAAATAAAGTACTCAGTGATGCGGTGATATCCGAGCTCACACGCGAACCAAGAACCAAAAAAGGTAAAAATACGAGAAAATAAAAAAGCGGTCTACTAATATCAGACTCAAAATTAACTTTATCTTGCAGTGCATATTGCATAACAATCAACTCATTTAATAACAATAATCATTAGAATTTCAGCAACCAATTGGCAGCACGATTAGCCTCTTGGAGTGAAGGAGTTTCTCGAAACCCTTCACCTTGTAAATACGCATTCAGCGGCAAAAAAAATCTCTGCTCACTTAGCAAGTCTGTAGCGCGAGTCACGGTATCTTCTTTAATCTGCGGCATCGCGAGTAATCCGACGTGACAACCTGCTGTGAGTGCTTCAAATAACATTGAACCACTATCCTGAGTCACCCAAACCACTTCGGCGAGTTGTAATTGCTCAAATAACCATCCTTGTGGCGTATCCGTCACAGGAAATACTTGCAGATTATTTGGTTTATTCTGAAAAAATGAATGTTCTAAAAGCGTATTTGGCGTACGTCGAGATGTTGTCAAAATAACGGTTTGTAATTCTTCTTGGTTGGATAAATTAGCCAGTAGTGCTTGAATTTGCGCAATTAAGCTTTCCTCTGAACATGAATACCGCTTCGACGCTCCGCCAATGAGGATTAAATGGCGATTCTTTTCATGACGCTGCTGATTAACTAGAGGGTTTAACACCCCTTTTGAGATAAATACATGGCTCGGTACTTTCGGTTCTGGATCAACGTAATCGTGCGCAGGTACGATGGCAAAATCAAACCAGGATACCGGTAAAGTTGGACGCATGAGCACAACGCTTTTTGCTGCAGGAAAACATTGCTTCAATAAAATTAGCGGCCAATGTGTAGAGTGTCCTACACCAACAATTAAGTCTGGCACTGGCTGTCCATCTAAGATTAGTGGAAGCTGCCCGATTCGTCCGCGTGTCAGAAAACGCATGATTAAAGCGAAACGAGAAAGCTCTGCAACGGAGATATCTAAAACATTGACTTTAATACCACGGCGCTCTAAAGCGACAAAAAGGCCACGTGCTTGCGCAACGTGACCTGCTTTATGATCGCTAAGATGCCAAATATTCATCGTATTACCGTCTAAAATTGCTTTTCTGAGGAAGCATGATATGGGTCACATGCATCAACATATATGAGATAACGCAATATATATGAGAAAACATCTAGAATCATGATTTTATCAAAAAGTACAACATAACTTCATGATTTCCACATGATCTCTACACATTTCCCCATCAAAAAAGCATTCATTAGATCACTTAAACAAATGTTAACCAGTGCTGATATTTCTCAATCTTACCAGACACTGCATCAAAGAAAATCTTTTGCAATTTCTCTGTAACTGGACCACGTGAACCAATACCAATTGGACGATCATCGTATTCGCGAATTGGCGTCACTTCAGCAGCAGTTCCAGTCAAGAACGCTTCATCAGCAATATAAAATTCATCACGCGTAATACGACGCTCAATCACTTGAATACCTTCATCTTTTGCAATTTGAAGAATAGTCTGACGAGTAATACCATCCAACGCGCCACAGCCCAAATCAGGTGTATGCAAGATACCATCTTTGACTAAAAAGATGTTTTCGCCAGCACCTTGGCACACAAAACCATGTGGATCCATGAGAATCGCTTCATCATAACCAGCAGCTGTGACTTCTTGATTTGCCAAGATCGACACTGGATAGTTACCGACAGCCTTAGCCTTACACATGGTGATGTTCGGCTGATGATGGGTAAACGATGAGGTTTTAACCCGAATGCCCTTCTCCATGCCTTCCGCGCCTAAGTAAGCACCCCAAGGCCAAGCGGCAACAGAGACATGAACTGTATTTGATTTTGCAGCAATGCCGAGTTTTTCTGAACCAATCCAAGCAATTGGACGTAGATAACATGATTTCAAGTTGTTTTCACGAACCACAGCTTTTTGTGCTTCTTCTAATGCAGCCAGGTCGTAAGGAACTTTCATTTGAAAAATACGTGCTGAATTAAGCAAACGCTGAGTATGTTCTCTTAATTTAAAAATGACGGTGCCTTTGTCAGTTTCATAAGCACGCACGCCTTCAAACACGCCCATGCCATAATGCAATGTGTGCGTTAATACATGAATCTTAGCGTCACGCCAAGGAACCATTTTGCCATCAAACCAAATAAAACCATCACGATCGGCCATGCTCACGACAGAAATCTCCACGAATTTGAGAAAATACAAGGTCAACAGTTCTTAATGAACTGCAAAAACAGCTCAACGAGCTGCTGGATCAATTAATTGTTGCCAGAGAGCGCGAACAGTCGTGCGGATATCCAGCCAGTCCGCTGCCAAAACTTGCAGAGATCGATGAGCAAGGGCAAGACGGTGACTTTCAAAACGTTCGCGTAAATACGCATCGGTTAAGGCATTCGCATCGGCGCGGGATAAGCGTCCTGACGTTGCCAAAGCGTCTAACATACGTACATTGTCTGAATAGCGGGCTAAAGCAGGTTCTGCATTAGACCAAGCCAACACCCCATATTGTGCCATAAACTCAATATCGACGATACCGCCTGCATCCTGCTTCAAGTGAAAAAAACCGTTTTCTTGTAGTGTTTTTGATGAACCCAAGTGGTCTTGCATCTTTTTGCGCATGCTACTTACTTCAGTACGAACAACTTCTGGATCACGGGGTTGCGTTAAAATGTCGAGGCGGATTTTCTCAAATGCAGCTCGTACATCAATATCTCCTGCAACACTACGTGCTCGTGCTAAAGCTTGATGCTCCCACAGCCATG
>JASLFQ010000086.1 GCA_030150595.1 Aquirhabdus sp. | reverse complement strand
CAGAGTGACCTTGGTAATAGATCATGTCGCCGCCAAAATGCTCATTCGCCGCGCGGAACACATGGTTAAAACCTACGTCATATAGCGTCGCTGACGACGCAAAAGTTGCCAAATGTCCGCCCAAATCATCGTGTTTATTCGCACGCAAAACCATCGCAAGCGCGTTCCAACGAATCAGCGCACGGATACGACGCTCCATATGCGCATCACCCGGAATCCCAGGCTCTTCTTCAGGTGGAATCGTGTTCACATAGGCGGTATTAAAGCGCTGAATCGAGACATGGCGGCTCATCGCCTGTTCAAACAAGGTTTTCAGCAAGAATGCCGCTCGCTCAGTGCCTGCATTTTTAATCACGGCATCGAAGGCATCTTGCCACTCTTGCGTCTCTAAAGCATCTGGGTCGTTATAAAATGGCATGGCAATGGTCTCTTTTCTGATCTTTTGATAGTCCGTATCGCTCGCCCTATGAAAACCTTTTTATGTGACAGAGGCAAGATAGTTTGTGTGTGATTTCAGGATTTTTTAGCAGTTTTATTTGAAGTCATTTTTTATATATTTTTCAATCTAATGCAGCAAAATAATTATCACAACTTAAATACATTTACTTACGCCAAAATTCTGCAACTGCTTCGCGTTCCTTTTGCTTCTTTTCCGCCTCCATCACTGCATAATTTTCAGGGTAATGGGTGCGGATTTGTTCGAGGATGAAAGCGACAGCTTCATTTAGCTGACTATCAGAAATACCCACGCCAATTTTAAATTCGACCTCATTAGTATTTACTAACAACTGTGATTTGTCTGAAAAGCTCCAACTGGTGCTTTGAGATGCCAACCCGACTAGAAGCTCGACGCTCCATACTAGCCATACACCAAACCCCATTACTGGAATTACACTTACGCCTCTAACTAGCTGTAAGGAAATGCTTTGTGTTTGGAACCAACTTGTCTGCTCAATGGAATCGGAAGTAATCACAATTCGTCTTGTCACATGAACAATAAATACAATTACATACAGCAGCATAATACTAATTATTATAATTACGGAACCATCATTAAGCTTAAAACCAAAGAGTGCATAAACTAAAAAGATTACGAACGCGGCCTGTATAAAAGTCCAAATATTTGATCTTAAATTAGGTTTAATTATCTTTGTTTGCGCATCCATTCACATAAAGCCTTTTATTAGAATATTTCAAAACTCAAACCGCCCCAATTTCACATCTTCATAATGCTCAGGATAATGAAGTCGAATTTGCTCCAGAATACAGGCAACAGCTTCATTAATCTTCTTCTTGCCTAATGGATTACCCATATAAAACTCAAAGTCTTCTGTTTTTATAATCAACCAAACCCTTCCTTGTCTTTTTCGTTCAAATTGCGCATATCGAATTGCTTCAATCGGAACCCGCTGAGTACCAAACAAACTCTTCTTAAACACACTCTGCGGTGTCACGGTAATCGTCTCAATCGAATTCGAGAGAATCCCAACCGCTGCAACGATCCCGATCAGCACAATAATGATCTGATCGTAATAAGCCAATTCCTCATGACTTAATCCATAACCCACCGCCGCACAGATTAAGAGAATCATCAAAACCATCAGCAGGTTCGACTGCCAACTTGGTTTAAATACCTTAGTAGCTTCTAAATCCATTCAGAAAACCTTCTTAAATAATTTTAAGGAAACAGCTACTACCTATTTAGAACTTATCAACCTTTCGTTTTACAAAGAAGAAGTTTTCAGGAATATTGACACGTATATGTTCCATAATATTTGCGACGACTTCTTTTTTTTGTTGCGCTGAAAGAAAACCACCCATTCTGAACGACTCTTTATCCGTCTCAATTACGATGTAATGCAAGCCAAAATGAGAAACCGCTCGAATATATTGAATCGATCTCATCAGAATCGGTTGTTTCCCCAAGAGTCTCCCCAGCTCAACTTTCGTCGAAGCCACAGCAATGACCTCCGTACCTTCAGTCATCATCTTGACCAAACAAAACAACGTCATGATGATAGGCACAGCAACTAAACCAGGAAGCGATTGGTAGGGTATGAAATAACAAATAACAGCAATCACAACGACAGCGACAAGCATGCGTAAAAGCATTGACTTCGTGGTGGGTCTATAGGTTTTTGTAGATTGTATGTCCATTGCATAAATCCTTTTTTAGAAGTATACGAACGAATCTAATGGATAATTCTTATCCTGTCCAATCTCTATTTAAAACCTGTTCACGATAATAGTCACTAGCCAATCACTTAAAGCATCAGTTAATACATTACTTAAAGTTTTTCCACTTATCACTCATAGACTTAGCCGTCTCACGCTCACGAGGATTATCCCCAGCTTTATAAAAAACAGTCCCACGCAACTGCTCAGGTAAGAAATGTTGCTGTACAAAGTTCCCGGCAAAATCATGCGCGTACTTATAACCCACGCCATAACCTTGCTCTTTCATCAAACGTGTTGGCGCATTACGCAAATGGATTGGCACAGGGAGTTCGGCTGTTTTTTCCGCCAAGTCTAAAGCGGCATTGATGGCTAAATAAGTGCTATTACTCTTAGGACTTGTCGCCAGATACACCACCGTTTGCCCCAGAATAATCCGACCTTCAGGATAACCAATCGCTTGCACCGCACGGAAACACTCGCCCGCGAGAAGCAATGCATTTGGATTGGCATTCCCAATATCTTCAGACGCCAGAATCAACATACGACGCGCGATAAACACGGGATCTTCGCCGCCTTTAATCATTCGCGCCATCCAATACAGCGCCGCATCCGCATCACTGCCACGCATGGATTTAATAAACGCAGAAACAATATCGTAGTGCTGATCGCCTGACTTGTCGTAACGCACGATGTTTTGCTGCGCGCTTTGCAAGACCAAATCATTGGTAATGACGATCTCGGCATCAGGATCGTGCACATCAATGACAAGTTCCAGCAGATTGAGTAATTTACGCGCATCGCCGCCAGAGAGTTGTAAGAGTGCATCGGGTTCGCGTAGCTCAATCTTGCGCGTTTTCAGCACAGCATCACTCGTGATCGCGCGCTGGGCAATCGCAATCAATTCCTCACGGCTTAAGCCCTCCAGCGTATACACCTGACAGCGCGATAACAGTGCCGAATTCACCTCAAACGAGGGATTTTCCGTGGTCGCACCAATCAGCGTGATCTTGCCCTTCTCGACCGCTGCGAGCAGCGCATCTTGTTGCGACTTATTGAAACGATGAATCTCATCAATAAAGACGACTGGCGGCGCAAGCAACCCCGACTCGCCTGTTTGCCCCAACACCTCACGAATATCTTTCACACCCGCACTTATCGCCGACAAACTGATAAACGGACGATCCACCGCTTCTGCAAGTAAAAATGCCAATGTTGTCTTTCCTACACCTGGCGGGCCCCAAAAAATAATCGACGGCAATCGCCCTTGATCGACTGCTTGGCGTACAGGACCTTTTTCACCCAATAAATGAGTTTGACCAATCACATCAGATAAACGGCGTGGGCGGATACGTTCAGGAAGTGGGATCAGGGAAGTCATGGATAAACACAAAGCCAGTAAAGTGAATGAGAAAGAAGAATATGCCAACCGCGCAAAAACCTGTAAAATATTGAACAATATCTCATCAAGAGGAAGTCCATATGCAATTACAAAGCACGAAACAAGATGCCATTGATGCCATTTCACGCTTGCCAGATGGCACAGATATGG
>JASLFQ010000062.1 GCA_030150595.1 Aquirhabdus sp. | reverse complement strand
AATGGCCGATGTTGCATGCGGATTTGCAGGTTGAAGTCACACAGTTTGCGAATTGGGGTATAGAGTTGGATGTTGTTCGATTGGTTGCGGCAGAAATTGAAGCATAACGCCATTGAGTATTTTGTATAAATCATCAATGCTCTTGTCTACGTTAAGTGAGGTTGAATTGAGTGTCGGTTAGATGATCTTCAATCCAATCATTGATGTTATGAATATTTGTGCAAATAGAAACTTTCATCAATTAAGTGCAGCATCAAGCAAGTGCAGCATGAGAGTCATCAAGAGCGAGTGATGTTAGATATGAATGCAGAAGTGAAGCGCGTCAAGAGCGCATGGCAAACCGTACAGATTGCGCGTCATGCGAATCGACCACAATTCTTAGATTATGTTGCAGCTTTATTCACCGAATTCGATGCGTTGCACGGTGATCGTGCCTTCGGTGACGATCAGGCTTTGATTGGTGGATTGGCGCGGTTTAATGGTCGTCCTGTGATTGTGGTGGGTCAGCATCGCGGTCGGACAACGTCTGAGCGAATTCATCATAATTTTGGGATGACCAATCCTGAAGGCTATCGCAAGGCGATGCGCCTGTTTGAGATGGCGGAACGGTTTGGTCTGCCAGTGCTCAACTTTATCGATACGATGGGTGCTTATCCAGGTGTTGGTGCGGAACAACGTGGACAAGCAGAAGCGATTGCACGTTGTCTGGCGGTGTTATCGACATTGAAAGTACCCGTCATTGCCACAGTGATTGGCGAAGGCGGTTCAGGCGGTGCGCTGGCGATTGGTGTGGCGGACAAAGTTTTCATGCTCGAAAACAGCATGTATTCAGTGATTTCTCCTGAAGGTTGTGCGTCGATTCTGTGGAAAACCAATGAACAAGCGGAGCGTGCGAGTGAGGCGCTGGGTTTGACTGCGGAAAAGTTATACAAGCTGGGTTTGATCGATCAAATCATCACTGAGGGTGAGGGTGCGCATTTGACACCTGAGATCACTGTGAATGCGCTGCGTCAGGCATTAACTACGGAACTTGATGTGCTGCGGACGCTGCCGATGGATACGTTGATTGAAGCGCGTTATCAACGTTTAATGAAGTTTGGGAGTCACACACCTGCTTTGCCTTTGACGGAATAGATTCTGGAAACAAAGGCTTGGAAGTTATTAGAAAACTAAGAAAGGTGTTGCACTGATGCACATCAACACTGCGATTGAAAAGCAGATTAAGGAAACGCTGAAACGGTTTGCGCCGAATCAGCGTTTTTTGTTGGGCTGTAGTGGTGGTTTGGATTCGGTGGCGTTATTGTTTGCGCTGCATCAGATTTTTGCCGAAGCAGGCAGCCAATATAAACTTCGCGTCATCCATATAGATCATGATTTACAAGCGCCATCTGCTGCATGGGCTGAGCAGGTTGTAGCGTTGTGCCAGAAATTAGACATTGAAACTATTGCTAAAAAAGTCAAAGTTGCGTCAGGGAATCTTGAAAATGAAGCGCGCAATGCACGCTATGCTGCTTTTCGAGAAGTGATTGCGCCAGATGAAATCCTTGTTTTGGCACATCATCAGCAAGATCAAGCTGAAACAGTTTTGATGCGCTTGTTGAGTGGCAGTGGTGTCAGTGGTTTGGCGGCAATGCGAACATTACAAACACAAGATAATCTAACGATTTTTAGACCACTATTAAATATTGCACGCGATGAGATTCATCAATTTGCAGTCAACCATCAGTTACAGTGGGTTGATGATCCAGCTAATGATGATTTGAGTTTTGATCGAGTGGTTTTACGGCAAAAAATTTGGCCTATATTAACGGAACATTGGGCAGGATTTGAGGCCGCAATGGTGCGTACCGCAAGCCTAATGGCAGATGCTGAAACAGTTTTATCATCGCAAGGTGAGATTGATTTAGCCGCGACGCAAAGTATTGATGGTTCTTTAAATATTGATCTGGTTCTTGCACTACCCGAGGCAAGGGTGCGTTGGTTGCTTGCACGGTGGATGCAAGGTGATGCGCAATATGCGCCGCCACTGAGCCGTGTTGAGGCTGTGCGCGAAATGATGCAGGCGCGAATCGATGCGACGCCGCAAGTGATTTGGCAGGCCGACTCAATTGGGCATTGTAATTTGCAGTTTCGCCGCTATCAAGGTCAACTCTTTCGATTGCCTTTAGATTTACTTAATGCTGGGACACAAACCATCGTATTTTCGATGGCGCAATCGATCGATCTGGCAACAGGTCATTGGCGAGTCGAAATGATAGAGAATGGACTACCTTTGTCGTTATTAGGCGAAGATTTACGATTAAGACCGAGACGCGAAGGTGAGTTGTTACATTTAAATGGACGCGTAGGGCGCTGGCCATTGAAAAAACTGTTACAGTCCTTGCGTTTGCCGCCATGGCAACGTGAACAGGTCCAGATTTTGGAGACGTTGGATGAACAGCCTTTAGCACTGTTAAGTGCGGCAGGGTTTTGGCTGACAGCACAAGCGGTTGAACGTAACGTGGAGTCGCTGGGGTGGGGTTTAGTTCGTGCGTGATTTGATCAATGCACGCTGAAAATTTTATGTTTCCTAAATGATGTTATTGCAGTGTGTGTTCGTAAAGAGCGGGTACG
>JASLFQ010000243.1 GCA_030150595.1 Aquirhabdus sp. | reverse complement strand
ACTTTTATCTGGTCCAATGGAAACCAATATGCGGGTGATTTTTCAAATGGGCATAGAACGGGAAAAGGCACGTATATTTGGAAAAATGGCAACCGCTATGAAGGGGATGTTATTGACGACCATCTAACGGGAAAAGGTATTTACACATGGCCTAATGGAGATCGCTACGAAGGTGACTTTGTAGATGGTATAGAAAATGGTAACGGTATTCTCATCAGTCAGGATGGTGGGCGCATTGAAGGAAGTTTCACAAATAATTTACCCAATGGAAAAATCATCTGGACTCTGCAGTCTGGCGACCGCTACGAAGGCGATATTATAAATGGCCATAGAACTGGGAAAGGAACATATATTTGGAAAAACGGAGACCGCTATATCGGTGATTACCAAGACAATCAACGAACTGGAACGGGCATAATGAATTGGGCAAATGGACAATACTACGAAGGCGATTTCGTAAAAGACCTACCTAGTGGTCAAGGAATGATGATCTGGCCAAATGGAGCAATGTATGCAGGCAATTTTTGGTTAGGAAGTCCGATCATTCATAATCAATACGACTACCTAGATGAAGGTAGCAAAATGAAAGTAAAAATTAATTACCTCCAAATATACTTCCCATTCACTCGAAACTGATTCAACACTACGGACTGTGCGAAATGACAATGTGGTGAATGTCGTGGAGACATCCGAAGGATTGGAAGCGTTAGTCGTTACCAAACCTGAATCACTTGTCGAATCTGGTTTGCTGATTTTGCCTTTGCCTGATGCGTTGAATGGTGAAGTTGGGCGGGCTACTGCTTAATTTATACAATTTAATAATTAAGATGCGTCAAAATCCTCATGTAAATTCAGGATTTTGACAACTCGACACTCAGCGACTTTCCGCCCGCCTTCACACATATGAAAATGAGTACCTACGCGGAGTTTATCGCGATGGACTGTATGACGAAGCTCATCGTTAACAATATAAAAATTTGCGTTGGAAATACTGGAGATTACAGAACCTTTCTTCAGTTCAACACCGTTATTATCTAGAAATAATGGCCAAACCATCCATAGCCCTTCTGAATCATAATATTGAATATCTGGACGATATCCTTGTACTGCTGGGCCTTGCCGACCTCCTTTAACAGCAGATATAAACCTTACTTCTGCTTCAAAATCTGCTGCACGAACTGGCATTAATATACTCTTCGACAAGAATCATCAATCGGCTGGACTTTCTACCCAAATACTACAATTTGGATGGTGCTGTTTTATAGTATCAATGGCTTCATTAACTTTATAGATATCCTCAAAATTTATTGAATGTGAGAACGCTGAAACCTCTACATCTTTTTCATACAGTAATCTAATTTCTTCTTGTGACAAAACCCCAGCATTGATCCACAATGGCGATGGAGTTTTACCAAGCAAGGATATCAACTCATCATAACCTGAACGCGTCAATACTAAAAAAAACCATAGACCCTCACTTCTTCACCCGCAACTGATACAACGCCATCGATTGCGCAACAACCACACCCTTCGCATCTTTCAAATCCAGCGTCAGCGTAAAATCACTCTTACCCTTCTCATCCGCCTTTTGTCGAATCGCATCCAACTCCGCTTGAGTCAGCGAAACCTCAATCGTCAAATCAGTCGTCGCTGGCAGCATATAACGCATCGTCAGTTCTTTCAAAATCGGGAAATAACCTGAACCAAATTCAAACAGCGAAACCACACCACCTGGCACTTCGGCAAGCAAAAACATCGCGCCCGCATACATCGTCCCAATATGATTCTTATTACCCCGTAACGGAATGACCGCCTTCAAATAACCAGTCCGCAACTCAACTACTTGGAAATGATTACGTCGAACAAAAGGAATCGATATACCCATCAGCTGATTCAAGGTTGTAAAAACAAAAACTCGCTGCAAACGCCAAATCATTGAAGGCTTTTGTGGTGCATCAGAGCGAAGGAACTCCTTTCCCCAATTAATGATTGAACTCATATATTTGTCACCCCAATGTCCATAAACCAAAGAAAAAGCCGTACACGCATTACACGATGTACGACTCTAACCAGACAATGACTTAAACCATCATTCAACGGTCTTCAGTGGAACCCATTTGCCACTTTCAACCTTATAAATAGTGATGCTGGCATGTTTCAAATCGCCTTTATCATCGAAACCAATCGTAGTCGTTACGCCTGGCCAATTGGTCGTTTTCATGTCTTTTACATATACTTTTGGGTCAACTGAATTCGCACGTTTCATCGCATCGGCCATCACCATTACCGCATCATAGTTATATGCGCCGTAAAGCTGGATTGGGCCGTATTTGGCTTCAAAATGCTTCTGGAACTCTGGGCCTTTCGGCATTTGCGCAAGTGGTGCACCTGGTAAGCTCGCAACCGTACCTTCCGCAGACTGTCCACCCAACTTCAAGAAATCTGGAGTGTAAATCCCATCACCACCCATAAATTGTGCGGTAAGACCTAAGTTCTTCACCTGTTGAACCATGGCCGCACCTTGACCATCCATGCCTGCAAAGAACACCAAATCAGGATTCTGACCCTTAATACGCGTCAAAATCGCATTAAAATCAGTTTCTTTGTCAGTCGTATATTCATGAGCAATCAGATTGCCATGTGCGGCTTTCACAGCTTTTTCAAACTCGGCAGCAAGTCCAGCGCCATAAGCAGTTTTATCATCAATGACTGCAATACGTTTAGCATTCAACGCAGTGACCGCATACGTTCCCAAGGCATGACCTTGTTGAACATCATTCGCCATCACGCGGAATGCATTACCAAAACCTTGTTGGGTATAAGTTGGATTGGTGGCAGATGGACTGATTTGCACGATGCCATTTTGGTTATATAGACGTGATGCTGGAAGTGTAGTTGATGAGTTCAAATGACCAATCACGCCGCTGACTTTGTCGTCAATCAACTGCTGGGCAACGGTTGTCGCAATTCGCGCATCGGCTTGGTCATCAACCGCATCGAGTGTGAAATGCACTTTCTTCCCATCAATTTTCACGCCTTCGGCATTCAAATCATCGACCGCCAACTGCGCGCCGTTTTGTGCATCTTTGCCCAAATGCGCTTGAGCGCCTGTCAATGGTGCCGAGTGACCGATTTTAACTTCTAAAGTATCGCTATTAACGGTCGCTGCTTTTTTACCACATCCTGTTAACGCTAAACTCGACAGCATCGCCACGGTCAATGCCGTGAGCGCAATATGATGAGAAATCAGCTTCATATCAACACACCCTATTTAAAAAATCCAAATATAAAACCCAATTAAACAACAATCACAATTTACCGCTTATCCTTTGGCGTTTGCTTTGTCATCCAACACTTTTCATCCAACAACATAGCAACGTGCATGCCAAGCCGAACAATACATCAAACCGCGCATTTACAACAGTTACACCAGACAATTGCTATACAGAACTCACGCGACCGCCATGAACATAAGTATCAAATGGCGTCTCATAGCCCGCGGGTTTAGTCACTAATATCTGCCCACACGCCTCACCACGATCCATGTATTTAATCTCAAAATGCGTACGACGTTCCGTGATCACAGGCGTACGCTGATAGGGTAAATGCCAAGCATGAATCAACTGTTGTTCGGCCTCATCCAAATATTCGGTAATATTACTCGCCAATATCAACGTCGCATTGGGCTGCATTCTGGATAATAAGAATTGCATAAATGGCATATTAAACCAACGTTGTGCGGGATTCTTAGGCTCTGGATTCGGATATAAAATAAAGACTTGCTGCAAACACGCAGGCGGCAAAGCGTGCACTACCCAAGGAATTGCATCAGCATGTATAGGTTGTAAATTCTGAGGAGTGTCTGATAAATAAGACTGATGAAATTTCTGAAATTTCTCGGCTGTTCGCTCAATCGCAAAAATTTGAGCGTCTGGATTTGCTCGTGCAAATGAGAGCGCATGTAAACCAACGCCTGCACCGATCTCAAGAACAAGATTTTGATCCACAAAAGTCGGTTGAATAAAACCACGAGGCTCACTAAAAACATCAGGGCGAAACGTTCTGACAGCACGAATATCACGCGGACTTTGCATAAGTAGATTCATTCACACAATAAAAATGAGCAGATCAATTGCTTAACCTGCTCATTTAACCATTTTAATAGGACTTTGTCGCATCGTCTTGCACGCGGTGCGAAACTTTGGATGGTTTAAATTGGATTTCGCTCAGCTATGCTCAGTTTCGTCACGAATATCAGTCGTATGTCCATTGTTTTTGACCGACTCAATACCATGATCTCGACCCGCCTCCGCATCATACAATTGGCTTGTACCAATCACCTGATGATTGCCAGCTTTAAGATTAAAGTAAGGCTTGCCAGACTTACTGATATCGCGTTCATAACGTTCATCCAACGGACTATTTGTTTGTACTGATTTGATGCCATTCAATGCCGCGGCACGTGTTGTGTACATTTCACTTTTCAAAATCGTCTGACCATTTCCTGCTTTAAGCACGAAATACGTCTGTTCGTCTTTACTTGTTTTTAATTCGAAATATCCAGACATGAGCATCATCCTTATTCAGTAATATGAAATGAGAGAAGCATCATGGC
>JASLFQ010000036.1 GCA_030150595.1 Aquirhabdus sp. | reverse complement strand
GCCAGCGTAATCACCAGTAAAGCACTCATGAGTGGTAGTAAAATACGAGCCATAATCATTAGCCTTGTGTGCACCGATCTACGGGCGAGGAGGAGAAACATAAATTCCTCTTGGTTTGAAAAATTCGTATTGACCTGAGTTCAAGTCAGCGCGAACGCCTTGTGAGACAAGATTGGATTGCGCACTTTTTATCGTTACAACTTGATCTGTATCGACTTTTTTGGTTTTAGGATAGCCGTTTAATACGGTCGTATATAAATCCGTTGCCGCGTGTTGGTATGATGCCAATTGTTGCACATGTACATGACCTGTGAGTATGACTTTGTCGTTATTTTGCAGGCTAACCCCATTGTCAGCAACAAGACTTGTTTGCGGCTGTCCTTGTTTGTACCAAAAACTAGTAATCTTATCTAATTCTAAGCGATCACCCTGTGGATAGTGGCGTAAAGTGTCTGCATTCATTTTGTTTTGAACGAAACCTTGCTCATCCGTTTGTGTTCCAACAATCGTTGTGGCTGAAAAATCAATATCTGAATGAGTTGCTATGGCTTGTTTCACTTTTTCACGATTTAAGGTGTAAAAAAGCGCAGCAATGCTTATAAAAATAAGTGCTAATAAGTAGAGCCGACGTGTACTCATGGATTGCTCGTCAGGCGGCTAGTTTGATGAGCGGTTTCTGTGAATGAGCGCGTGTAGTGTGCTAGAACTTCATCATATTTCCCTTGAGCGATGAGCAATAAATCACACACTTCACGAACTGCACCTTGGCCGCCGCGCGCTTGAGTGACTAAATCTACACGTTTACGAACTTCTACATGTGCATTCGGTGCGGTAAGTGCTAAACCGACTAAACCCAGTGCGGTTAAGTCAGGCCAATCATCGCCCATGTACGCTGTTTCTTGTAGGTCGATGCCAATTTCGTCACACAATTCTTTGAGGGCAATGCCTTTGTCTTCACGACCTTGGATAATGTGAGCAATGCCGAGGGATTGCATACGATTATGGACGATATAGCTTGAACGTCCTGTAATGACAGCAACTTGAATGCCTGCATCCTGGATACATTTGATGCCAAAACCATCTTGCACATAAAACGATTTAAGCTCATCGCCATTGTTGGTAAAGGTCAAACGACCATCACTTAAAATGCCATCCACATCCAGAACCAGTAGACGAATTTGCTTTGCTCGTTCTTGCACGCTATACGATGCCATTTACATGACCCCTGCTTGTAATAGATCGTGCATATTCAGTGCACCCACAAGTTGCTGTTCTTTATCCAGCACTAAAATACTATTAATTTTGCGTTTTTCCATCACCGCTAATGCTTCTGCTGCCAATATTTGTGGTGACACGGTGATTGGGTTTTTGGTCATTAAATTTTCAATAGGTTGGTTCAATAAATCATGTGATAACACAGATTGTTTGAGTACTCGGCGTAAATCACCATCAGTAAATAGACCGAGCAATCGTTTATCTTGATCGACGATTGCAGTCATACCGAGACCTTTTTGCGTCATTTCCAACAAAGAGTCGGCGAGAGAGGTGCCCGCTTTGACAATCGGAATTAAATCACCATCATGCATAATGTCCGCAACGCGCGTCAGTAAACGACGACCTAATGCACCGCCCGGATGTGACAACGCAAAGTCATCCGCAGTAAATCCACGCACATCTAACAGCGCAACCGCGAGTGCATCGCCTAATACTAATGTCGTTGTGGTGCTGGATGTTGGTGCAAGCCCAAGTGGACACGCTTCTGGACTATCACCTAATGTGAGCGCGACATCTGCGAAGCGCGCCATTGTCGAATTTTGACCACTTGTAATCGTAATGAGTGGAATCAGATGGCGTTTAATCACTGGCAACAATGTCAGAATTTCACTGCTTTCACCAGAATTAGAAATTGCAATCAATACATCATTCTTGGTCAACATGCCTAAATCACCGTGGCTGGCTTCACCAGGGTGCATAAAGAAAGCTGGTGTACCTGTCGATGCAAACGTTGCAGCAATCTTGCGTCCGATATGTCCTGATTTCCCCATACCCGTTACAACGACTTTACCCGTACAAGCGAGCAGTAGACGACACGCATCCTCGAAGCGGTGATCCAACTCACCTTTTAATACATCAATGGCGTGTTGTTCTGTCGCAATAGTTGCTAAGGCTGAAGTCAGCAAACGATTTGGTGCAAGTTGGGTCGATGTAGTAGGCATTGAATGATCCAAGTTCACGAACAACTTCCAATGTATTGGTATAAAGATGGTGCATTATGACAAAAAGCACAAAGCGAACGCAAAGTGATTCTACAGTCATTTGGTATATTCTGGTGCTTTTGTAGTAGATTCATGACTGTTGATTCGTAAATAATTCTTTTAGAAAATCTTCAAATAGATGGCGTGAAATATTTAAGGTCTGCCGTCGATCAAGAAGTTATGTTAATTTATCGCGCTAGGCTATGGTGCATTAGAATATAATGCCCAACTTTTACCCTTGTACATTTTATTTGCCTGTCAAAGGACGCTTCATGTCACACGAATCTCAGCAGACACCCAATTCATTAATCCTGCATAACTCTGAAACTCGTCGCAAAGAAGTTTTTGTGCCACGCGTTGCAGGACAAATTGGGCTGTATGTGTGCGGCATGACAGTTTATGACTATTGTCATATTGGACATGCGCGTGTGATGGTGTCTTTTGATTATATGGTGCGCTTCCTGCGTGCGCAGGGTTGGCAAGTCAAATACGTGCGTAATATCACTGATATTGACGACAAAATTATTGCGCGTGCGAATGAAAATAATGAGTCGATCCAATCACTCACAACACGTTTTATCGATGCAATGAATGAAGATGCTGATCGTTTGGGTTGTGCGCGTCCAGATTTATCGCCACTTGCCACTGAATATATTGATGAAATGCAAGGCATGATTGGTACGCTGATCAATAAAAACCATGCTTACGCAGTGGAAGGCGGCGATGTGTATTATTCAGTGAATTCTTTCCCAAAATATGGGCGTTTGTCTGGTCGCGTACAAGATGATCTGCAAGCAGGCGCGCGCGTCGATGTCGATAAAGAGAAGAAAAACCCATCAGATTTTGTACTCTGGAAGTTAGCAAAGCCAAATGAACCAGCTTGGCAATCGCCATGGGGCACAGGTCGTCCGGGTTGGCACATCGAATGTTCCGCAATGTCGACTTGTAATCTGGGTAATCATTTCGATATTCATGGTGGCGGCGGTGATTTGTTGTTTCCGCATCATGAAAATGAAATTGCTCAGAGTGAAGCTGCGACAGGCGAGACCTATGTCAACACATGGTTGCATGTTGGATTTATCAATTTTGATGGTGAAAAGATGTCCAAATCGCTGGGCAATTTCTTTACCATTCGCGAAGTGATGGAGCAATTTGCACCAGAAGTCATTCGCTATTTTATTATCAGCAGTCATTATCGTAGTCCACTGAACTTTTCGGATACTGCGCTTAAAGAAGCTAAACAAGCACTTTCTCGTTTTTATCAAACGTTAAAGGCAGTCAGTGAGTTACATGTA
>JASLFQ010000011.1 GCA_030150595.1 Aquirhabdus sp. | reverse complement strand
GCGCTCCAAATCCATCGAATCCAGTACTTGCGCCTGCATTTCGCGATCTTGCAGTCCGCCGCAACGCTGAATAAAACGATCGGCTAAGGTCGACTTACCGTGGTCGATATGAGCGATAATCGAAAAATTACGAATATTCTTTATATTAGAGTGACTTGTACTAGATGACATTCAACAGAATCCGAAGTTTTTAAAACAAGTTGTACATGCTTATATAAATAGCTTTTAAGTACATAAGCATGTACGCAATAAGTAACGCAGCGTAAGAACACAACAAGCGTGCGTATAGTATATAGCATTAAATCTGTAGGCAATAAAAAACAGCCATCTTAGTGGCTGTCTTATTGATCTTAACTATAAATTAACGATTTTCCGACTTACTGATTCAGTCGTAAATCAACCAAAGATCTTACATTTCTACCGCATCATCCGCTACATCGTAGCCGCCATTTTCAAACTCTAAATCCAAATCATCAGTTTCAAATTCAAAAGCAGCATTTATTTTCAGATTTAACATTTTCTCTTAGTTTCCATTTTCTGTCCTATTTCACTTTAGGACTATTTATTAACAACTATTTCTCTCGATCTATCTTCTATCACTTGAATAACAACCGCTTCCAATCAAGAGAATTCTCAATTGAACTCAAACGAATCTTTGCCTGCGTGTTTGAACAGACACTTATAATCCTTATGAGTTATTATGCGAATTAAACCATATCAACAAGTCATTGCTATGACCAAATTATTTCAAGTTTATGAACTAAAATGATTTCACTACTCAAATTTACGTTGCTTTGGAACAAGGTCAATTGACGTGAATACATTTTAAAAATCGCATAACGCACAACTATTATTTTAATAACTCAAACATTTCAGATTAAGCAAATAGCACTTACACCATCTATATGATGTATTTAAGTTTATATAAGAATTAGCTCAGCAGGTCAATATTGCGAATGTATCAATATATTATTATTGAGTAAAATTAGCTCATTTGTTGCAACAAATCCTGCAAAAAGGCTAATCGTTCTTTTTCGTCAGTAAGGTTCGCCGTCACACGCAAACGTCTTCCGCCTTCCATCTTATAAAAGCTTGGTTTCGCTTGAATAATTTTGATGATCTTCATCGCCTCAACTGGTGTATCAGTAGCAAACTCAATAATGCCGCCTTTGGCATTAAAATCAACTTTTTCAATACCCAATTTTTCAGCGGTCAAGCGTAAGCGATGCACATGGAAAAGATTTTGCGCTTGTGGTGGGAGTAAGCCAAAACGATCAATCATCTCCACGCGAATTTCATTCAGTGCATCATCACTGGCGACATGACTAATACGTTTATAGAACAACAGGCGCTGATGAACATCGCCCAAGTAAGCATCAGGAATCAGCGCTGGAAGATTTAAATTAATATCACTGGTCAGAGAAAGTGGCGCATCGAGATTCGGTGATTTGCCGTTTTTAATGGCATTGGTCGCGCGCTCAAGCATGTCCATGTACAAGCTAAAACCAATCGCCTGCATGTTTCCGCTTTGCTCTTCACCGAGTAGCTCGCCTGCCCCACGAATTTCTAAATCTTCAGTCGCGAGAATAAAACCTGCACCCAAATTTGATGCGCGCTGAATCGCGTCTAAGCGTTTTTCAGCGTCGCCTTTCAAATGCTTAATCGAAGGAATCATCAGGTAAGCATACGCTTGATGATGCGAACGTCCCACGCGACCGCGTAACTGATGCAACTGTGCTAAGCCCAACTTGTCAGCACGTTCAATGATAATGGTATTGGCATTTGGCACATCAATGCCCGTTTCGATAATTGTTGAACAGACCAAAATATTCGCTTGCTTGTGATAGAACGCCTGCATGACTTGCTCAAGCTCGCGCTCACGCATTTGACCATGAGCAACGGCGACGCGCGCTTCAGGAATCAATACGCGAAGCTCATTTGCCGCACGTTCAATGCTATCGACATCATTGTGTAAGAAATAAACCTGACCACCACGCAACAGTTCACGCAGAATTGCTTCTTTCAAGGCTGTACTGGTTTTCTCAATGACAAAGGTTTTGACTGCTAAACGGCGTGCTGGCGGTGTGGCAATAATCGACAGGTCACGAATCCCTGAAAACGCCATGTTCAATGTACGCGGAATCGGTGTCGCGGTTAATGTGAGCATATCCACATCAGCGCGCATGGCTTTGATTTTTTCCTTATCACGCACACCAAAACGATGCTCTTCATCGACAATCATTAACCCTAGATCATTGAAAGCCACGCCTTCTTGAATCAGTTTATGCGTCCCAATGACAATATCTACTTTACCAGCCGCTAAGTCTTCCAATACTTTCGTGTGATCTTTTTTGCTGCCGAAACGCGAAAGCACTTCGATGCGTACTGGCCAATCGGCAAAACGATCTAAGAAATTTTCATGATGCTGTTGTGCGAGCAAAGTTGTTGGCACAAGCACAGCAACTTGTTTTCCGCCATGCACCGCAACGAATGCAGCACGCATCGCCACTTCGGTTTTACCAAAACCAACATCACCACACACCAACCGATCCATCGGTTTAGTTTGTTTCATATCATGGATGGTCGCCACGATTGCATTGGCTTGATCTGGTGTTTCTTCAAAGGAGAACTGACTGGAGAACAAATCATACGCATGTTCATCAACGGCAAAAGCATTGCCTTCGCGCGCTTGACGACGTGCTTGGATATGTAAAAGTTCAGCAGCGACATCATGGATTTTTTCTAATGCTTTACGCTTGGCTTTATTCCACGTATCCGTGCCCAACTTATGCAATGGCGCATGATCTGGATCACCGCCGCTATAGCGGCTGATGAGCTGGAGATTTGCAACAGGCACATAAACTTTGGCGTTTTCCGCATAATCGAGTTGCACAAACTCATGCGTTTGCTTATCGATTTCTAAAGTGACTAAACCACCGTAGCGTCCGACACCATGATCGATATGCACTACAGGCGCACCGATCGAAAGCTCCGACAAACTGCGAACTAAAAACTCTTCAGAAACTTCTGAAACTTTGCGGCGACGACGCTGAATAACGCGCTGACCAAACAATTGGTTTTCAACAATAATCGCCAGTTTATTATCAAGCAATAAACCGCGTTCAAGCGCAGCCGTACCTAATGCGATAGGCATTTCTGCAGCGAGAAAATCCTTGAGATTATCAACTAATGGAATTTTACCAAGTGCAGGCGAAAGCAGCTCTTTTAAGGTTTCACGACGTCCAGCACTTTCTGCAATCAGTAAAATTCGACCTTTAAAGGTATTTACGAAATTCGATAATGCATGTAATGGATATTGATTTTTATGGTCTATTGGCAATAACGGCGGCGCATACGCATCAGCATTATAAGTGCCTTGGCGCTGACCAAACTCTTGTTCAGAAAGTACGAGTCGTCCGAATGATTTAAGACGTCCAAACAATTCATTAACCGTCAAAAACAACTCATTCGGCGGTAATATTGGCAACTCTACGTTATGGCGGCGATCTTCATAACGCTGATTAATATCCACCCAGAAATGATCCAGCACAGGATCAACTTCTGAATCCGTCACGATTAAGGTTGATTCAGGCAAATAATCAAACAGCGTGCCGCCTTCTATGTATTCATCGCGCGCGAAAAACAGAGGTTGGTAATATTCCAAACCTTGCGCAAAAATGCCGTTAATTACATCTTGGTAAAACGATATTCGCTTCGGACTTGCATCAGGAAACAGATCGCCAAAACGCTCACGGAACATTCCTCGACCATCTATCAGTGGAAACTCTT
>JASLFQ010000321.1 GCA_030150595.1 Aquirhabdus sp. | reverse complement strand
CGATGCTTAAGATTGCTAAACCATGTACCGCAGACCATGCAAAGTATTCAGCAGATTGTCGATCATCAGGCGTTAGCAATTTAGCATCAACGAGTTTGTCTAATGCTGCACCAAGTAACTGAAATGGGTTCAACCCACTTTTCCCCGCTTTAGCTGGATCAGTGTCGCCTTCTACCTCATCGGTCACTGAAAACGCAGTACGAAACAAACCTGGTTCAGCTTGAGCAAATTTTAAATATCCAGTACCGACAGCGCGAAGATTTGCTCGTGCAGAATCTATCTCATTCGATTCGCCGCGTAATTTTGCCAGCTCGTTTTCCATGAAGATTGCCATAGATGATAAAGCGTAAGCACGAACAGCATGCAATAGCTCTTGCCGACTTGCGAAATATCGATATGCAGCATTAGGTGCAACCCCCACTCGTCGTGTAACTTCACGAAGAATGATTTCATCGGGTCCACCATCACGCGCAAGCATAATTCCCGCTTCTAATAATGCTCGCTTCAAATCGCCATGACGGTAAGTGCTGCGTGTAATCGGGGTCTTATTGATTTTGCTATTCATCATTTTCCTATCGTTTAAATCATCATTTCATTGATCACTTAAAAACGTCTCACAAACATTGTACACAATAACTTCACATCAAAGCGATATAATTGTGGACACTGTCCATTATTAGATATAGATTATGGACACTGTCCACTTTACAATGAAATGGCGAGCCGTATACACCGCAATATTCAATACTTAATATTATTTAAGTAACTTATTTACAAGGAGAATATTATGAAAGTTCAACCCTACTTATCCTTCGAAGGTCGTTGTGAAGAAGCATTTGAGTTCTATAAAAGCGCACTTGGCGCCGAAGAAGTATTACTCATGCGCTTCAAGGATAATCCAGAGCCACCAGAGACAAGTATGGTCTCACCTGGTTCCGAAAATAAGATCATGCATATGGAGTTTCGCATTGGTGAAACATCTATTTTGGCTTCTGATGGTCGATGCACAGGACATGCTGGTTTTCAGGGAATTACACTGACTTTAGAAGTTGCCAATGAAGCTGAAGCTGACCAATCCTTTGCTAGTTTGATGAATGGTGGACAGGTCTTAATGCCTTTAGCTAAAACTTTCTTCTCTCCAAAATTTGGTATGTTAACTGATCGTTTTGGCGTATCGTGGATAGTGATTGTGGCGCATTGATGATTCGTAAAACCAGACTTCTTTGACGATCAACTGAAGTCTGGTCATAAATTCATTCAACATCACGCAAAGGAATCTGATCATGGCAGAGGATATTTGGCTAAATCTCCCTGTAAAAGATCTCGAAAAATCAATCAAATTCTTCACCGCTATAGGTTTTACTCGCACTTTTGGTCTTGGAAATACCGAGAAATCCGCAAGTTTCTCGATCGGCGATAAAAAAATCGTGCTGATGCTATTCACTGAAGATGTGTTTTCCGGCTTCACAAGTAATGCTATTTCGGACACATCCAAGGGAACTGAAGTTTTATTTTCTTTGGGTGCAGATAGTAAAGATCAGGTTAACGACCTTGCCAATCGAGCAAAAACAGCAGGCGGAACAGTGTTCGCAGAACCTCGAGAATCCAATGGATTCATGTATGGATGCGGCATTTGTGACCCTGATGGTCATCGCTGGAATGTGCTTTTTATGGATGCCAGCAAAATCCCAATGTAGTATAATCCTCAGCCTCTCGCCTCCAATCTTCTGCCGAGGCGACAGCTCACTTTGTTAAAACATCTAAAAATAATAAGATATAGCAATAAAATTCACTGTAATTCAATTGATTTTAATCTTGACTAAAACAGTCGGGATTGATTAAAATAGTCACACTTCATTTAATCTTCTCTGGGAACGGAACCAGCCCATGCGCTTAACTACGCGCGGTCGCTATGCCGTGACCGCCCTACTCGACTTGGCACTTCAGGCTTCAACTGATGAACAGCCGATTACGCTCGCAGAAATTGCAGCACGTCAGTCGATCTCTATTGCTTACTTAGAACAGCTATTTAGCAAGTTAAAACGTAGTGGTCTTGTTTCCAGTAGCCGTGGTGCGATGGGTGGCTATCGTTTAGCCAAACCTAGCCATGAAATTGCGATTCTCGACATCATTGAAGCGGTGAATGAATCCGTAGATGCGACGATGTGTGATGGTCAAGGCAACTGTCTTAAAGGCGCTAAATGCCTTACCCATGACCTCTGGCACAATTTGTCGACACAAATTGAAGGCTATCTGTCTGGTGTCACGATTGCGGATTTAGTCGCCAAGTCTGGCGTTTCCAGCAGTGATACCCATGTGATTGCGGATTTATTGCCACAATCCAGACCGCAATCAGCCGTATCGATGTCGTAATAGCTGTTTAGATGCAGTTTAGATGCATAGTAAATTTTGTTAAATACTGTTTTTAAATGTTTTGTTTGAATGAGTGCTTGATATGAAACGTCCAATTTATCTCGATTATGCTGCGACAACACCTGTTGATCCGCGTGTTGCCGCGCGAATGATGCAGTTCCTGACGTTGGATGGCGATTTCGGTAACCCTGCATCGCGCTCACATGGCTACGGCTGGCAAGCTGAAGAAGCCGTTGAACACGCACGCGAACAAGTGGCAAACCTCGTTCATGCGGATCCACGCGAAATCGTATGGACTTCAGGTGCAACTGAATCAAATAACTTGGCAATTAAAGGCGTTGCGCACTTCTACGCCAAGAAAGGCAAGCACATCATTACCAGCAAAATCGAACATAAAGCGGTACTTGATCCATGCCGTCAACTTGAAGATGAAGGCTACGAAGTTACTTACCTCGATCCAGAACCAGGTACAGGTTTGATTCATCCTGAAGCGGTTGCTGCTGCATTCCGTGATGACACGATTCTTGTTTCATTGATGATGGTCAACAACGAACTGGGTACGATTACTGACGTGACTGCCATTGGTGAATTAACCCGCGCACGCGGTATTTATTTCCATGTCGATGCTGCACAAGCGACAGGTAAAGTTGAAATCGATCTCTCGAAATTGAAAGTCGATTTGATGAGCTTCTCAGCACACAAGACTTACGGCCCGAAAGGCATTGGTGCACTGTTTGTTCGTCGTTCGCCTCGCGTTCGTTTACAAGCGCAAATGCACGGTGGTGGTCATGAGCGCGGGATGCGTTCAGGCACACTCCCAACCCACCAAATCGTGGGCATGGGCGAAGCATTTGAAATCGCTGGTAAAGAAATGGTTGCAGAACAAGCACGCTTGAAAGTTTTGCGTGATCAATTGTGGGAAGGCTTACATACGCTTGAAGAAGTGTATTTGAATGGCGACGCTGTTCAACGTGTGGCAAATAACCTGAACGTCAGCTTCAACTTTGTTGAAGGCGAATCATTGATGATGGCACTGAAAGATCTTGCTGTATCAAGTGGTTCTGCATGTACTTCTGCAACGCTTGAGCCATCATACGTTCTTCGTGCATTAGGCTTGTCAGATGAAATGGCGCATAGCTCGATTCGTTTCAGCATGGGTCGCTTCACAACGAAAGAAGAAATCGATCAAGTGCTTGATTTCGCAAAATTTGCAGTAGAAAAACTACGTGCACTATCTCCACTCTGGGACATGCATCAAGAAGGAATTGATTTGTCTACTGTTGAGTGGGCAGAGCACTGATTTAGATAGACTTAATAGTTACATGCAACCATTAACAAGCATGTAATTGTACAGAATGCGGTAGAAATACAATTTAACGGGGGCTCAAAGCTGAAATCATCAGTAATGATCCCCATATATTAGATAGACGCTACTCGTCCCCACTATGGGGAAAACAGGAGACGTATCATGGCATATAGCGACAAAGTCATCGACCACTACGAAAATCCACGCAATGTTGGCGTGCTCGACAAAAACTCTG
>JASLFQ010000319.1 GCA_030150595.1 Aquirhabdus sp. | reverse complement strand
GTCAAGGTTTTGTCACTGATAATGGCAACCTGATTCTGGATATCCATAATCTCAATATCCTCGATGCGATTGCACTTGAACAAGAGTTGAATAATATTGCAGGCGTCGTATGTAATGGTCTATTTGCACGTCAAGGCGCGGATTTGGCGTTGCTTGCGGGTCCAAATGGTGTACGCGAAGTCACACGTCAGATTTAATATGAAATTTGAGTCTCGGTATTTTTATTGATGACTATAGCGCTTGATTTTCCTATGTCAGAAATCCCGCTACCTGAAATCGAATGGCGCGTTAATCCGCGCGCCAAGCGTTTGCGATTGACACTGAAAGCCGATCGCGTTTGGGTCACGATTCCGCCGCGCACATCTCAAGCCACTACGGATCGATTTCTTCGGGACACCGAGTCGTGGTTACGAGAACAATGGCACAAGCTGCAACTGCGTAAACAACAACATGATGCGAACTTAGCGCAGAATCCGCAACTTGCTGTAAATCATATTTTCGATACCCAGATTCATCTTCCTGTGTATAACGCAACGTGGAAGATCGATGTTTCTGCGGAATATGTGCGCGTGAAAGAAATTGCGCAAACGTTGCAAATCCCTGAAATTAATAAAAACGAACATCTGCGGAAATGGGTCAAAAATAAAGCCCAATCTTATTTGCCAACACGCCTTGCAGAGCTGGCTACGCAGCATGATTTTCGCTATACAGGATGCACGGTTCGTCATGCCAGAACGCGATGGGGCAGTTGCTCGCGTTTGGGTAAAATCAATTTGAATGCGTCATTGATTTTGCTCGCACCTGAATTATTGGATTATGTGTTGTTGCATGAGTTATGTCATACCCGAGAATTTAATCACTCTTCGAATTTCTGGGCAGAAATGTATGCAGTCGATCCTGCATTCAAAGCGCATCGTCAAGCACTTAAAACTTTTGCTTTGCCGTCCTGGTGGCATGTTTAGTTTTGTCTTCATCGGACACTGGTCAGAAATATCATCCGAGTAGCGAAAACTTCCATGATCGATCTTAAAAAACAACAGATGTGCTATATCGCTACTCCTATGTTTTTGATATAAAGTGACGTGCTTTTGTAGAGAGAGCAGGATATGCTCTCATCCAATTTGTGATGAACGACGTTTTTGCTTCTGCATCCATGATGGGATGTTGAATGAAAAATGAGTTTATAAATTATTTATTTTAATGGATTTAATCATCCATATTCCGAGGAATCCAAAATGGCAGTTTTTTTGACAAATGATTGGTTCGATACAGTCGAGAAAATGACTCAAGCTGCTGGCGACTTGAATTTGCCACCAACGCTCGCCAATTTGGCGCTCAATATGAGTGTAAGTGGCGGCGCGGAAGGTAATGTTGATATGGCATTAGATGGCGGAAAAATTGTCAAAGGTCATTCATCGAATGCAAAAGCAACGCTGAATCTTGATGCTGAAACATTGCGCAAAGTATTCCTTGAGTTTGATATGGCTGCAGCAATGCAAGCATTCATGTCTGGTAAGATCAAAGTACTTGGTGATATGACTCAATTGATGGCGCTGCAAACTGCACGTCCTAGCCAAGAACAAAAAGATTTGTTCAAGAGCGTTCTCGCTGTTACTGAATAATTAATAAATCATCCTGCTCTGATAAACCCGCTGATTTAGGCGGGTTTATTTTTGTCTGTCAAATATATGTATTTGTATTTAATTGGAATAGTTCGCTCATTATGATTGAGCTGCTCAACTGAAGATTAATGATCTGGTTTTCATATAAGTTATTCAAAAATATTGCTAGCCATCCGATTTAATTATAGTTTTGTTGTATTTTGTGCATTCTTGGATCTTGCTATATTGACATCATTGCTGGCGGCGTGGTTATCTTGGACTAGCAATTTTTTGGTTAGAATTTGTGCTACAAAGTTGTATTTTGTGCGCCCAAATTAATTGAATAATGAAGTGAATGAATTGATTTCATGTAGCCAATTAAAATCGCTTTTTTTAAATTCTGCTTTTCAACTGAGTTTTTCCATTTTCAGGAGAGTCAAATGAAACTTCAAGTTTTAGTTGCTGCGATGGCATTGACGCTAGGCACAGCTGCTTTTGCAGACGATGCCGCACCAGTAAGCGCACCAGCTGATGCAGCTGCACCAGCTGAGCATCACCACCATCATGGTCACCATCATCACCACCATCATCACCATTGGCATCACCATCATCATGCTGGCAAAAAGCATGCTGAAAAAGCTGCTGCTGAGGAAGTATCTCCGCCAGGTTCAGTTACTGAAGTTAAATAAGAAAAGTATCGATGGCGACTCGAGTGAGTCAGAATCTTTACACGTAAAAAACCCGCTAATGAGCGGGTTTTTTATTGTCTCATCCAAGTTTTATTTGGTCGGCGCAACATCATAAATGGCTGCTTGCAACCAAATATTGCCACGAATATATTCGCCAGCTGCAACTGCTTTTGCATTTCCACGTGGGAAGTAGGCAATCTGAATGACGACAGGCGCTGCATCAGGTTCGCGCAAGATAACAACATCCAGTAGTTGTCCAGATTCGGACATAAACTGTAATGGCTGAACGCCTAGTACTTCGCCTTGAAACCAAGCTTCATCTTCTTGCCCAAAGTTCTCGCCGAATAGATAAGCCACCATATTAGACAAATCTAAAGTGACGGGTGCTTCATCATCTGGTGTTTTAGGCTGCCAAGCGGCAAGTTTTTCTTGCAGATCATTGGGTGCAACACCGCCGTTTTCTGCCAAAATTTCATTTAAAGCGCGATGATGACGAACTGCCGCAGGATCATCGACGACAATTGTTTCATTCGCACCGACATGTTCAATCTCATAGGCAAATGCACCGAGGAACGCGTTGTAGTTTACGCGGGCTTGGTAGTGATGTTGATTGACAGTGTAGAGCGCATCGAAG
>JASLFQ010000318.1 GCA_030150595.1 Aquirhabdus sp. | reverse complement strand
CAGCGAGTTGAATATCCAGCTTTTGCCATTCCGAAGTTTCTTTTTTGCTGACACCGCCCAAGATTTCAACTGCCTGACGTAAGCGCGCATAGGTCAAATCCGCACCGAGAATTGCCATTGACTCCATCACAGGCGTCGAACTCGAACCGCCAGCAATCGCAATGAAGAACGGAGGCATAAATTCACGTAGTTTGATCTGCATTTGTTCAGATAAGGTCATCAATGTCGCTTTAACCGTGTCTTCGTTCCACTGCATGAGCTTTTCTAAACGCCACAGTGACAGTTGCAGCACTTGGCGCACTTGATCTTGGGTCAGTTTCTTATGCGCAAACGATTCAGCCGTCAAAGCAGCACTTGCCTTTGGCGTACCATTAAAGAAGAAACCCGCCCAATCCGCTGCATCTGATAACGTATTGATACGCGGTTGAATGGCGGCTGTAATTTTCTCTAACTGCTCACGATTACCACGCCATGACAGGATTTTATCCAGCAACGCCGACGGTGATAAGTCACGAATCCATAGACCGTTTAGCCAAGTGAGTTTTTCCACATCAAAGATTGGCCCACCGAGTGATACGCGTGAAATATCAAAGTGTTCGATCATCTCTGACAAAGTAAACTTCTCGCGCTCATCAGGCATTGACCAGCCCATACGACCGAGATAATTCACCAACGCTTCAGGCAAGAAACCCATATCGCGATAATAAGTAATGCTGGTTGGATTCTTACGCTTCGACAATTTAGATTTGTCAGGATTACGCAGCAACGGTAAATGACACAGCACTGGCATGTCCCAGCCAAAATATTGATAGAGCAACTTATGTTTCGGCGCAGAAGAAATCCATTCTTCGCCGCGCAACACATGGCTGATTTCCATCAAATGGTCATCAACGACGTTTGCCAGATGATACGTCGGTAAGCCGTCTTGCTTGAGCAAAACCTGCATATCGACTTGTTCCCATGGAATCTCGATCATCCCGCGCAGCATATCTTCAATTTGGCAAATGCCCTCGGTTGGCACTTTCATGCGCACCACATGCGCCTCGCCTGCCGCAATCCGCGCACTCACTTCATCAGCCGAAAGATTCAGACAATGTCCGTCATAACGTGGCGTTTCTTTATTCGCCATCTGCGCATTACGCACTTCGGTCAAACGCGTTTCACTACAGAAACAGTTAAACGCATGACCTTTATCCAATAGGATTTGTGAATGCTTCGTATAAATATCACGACGTTCGCTCTGACGATACGGCGCATGTTTGCCACCAACATCTGGCCCTTCCGCCCAGTTCAAACCCAACCAGCGCAATGAATCGAGAATCATTTTCTCGGATTCAGGTGTTGAACGGGTTTGATCGGTATCCTCAATCCGCAGAATGAATTCGCCGCCATGTTGGCGCGCAAAGCAAAGATTGAACAAGGCAACATAGGCCGTTCCGACATGCGGAAAACCTGTTGGCGACGGAGCAATACGGGTACGAACAGTCATAATGGCTTATTTATATAGAGGCAAAAGATTAGGGCGAATGATAGCAAATGTGGCGCAACGATGCAGGGATAACTACTGCGCAACGATGTGATTGAATGACTAATAACGTGTCGCCAAGAATTCTGGCAATGCCGCAACACTCGCCAATATCCCATCTGGCTTAATTTGCGATTGATCTAAATACCGCTGCCTAAACTTGCCTGTTTTCACTAATACACCATCAATGCCGTGTAATTGCGCACCACCCACATCGCTGTCTAAATCATCGCCGACTAAAACAACTTGATCAGGCGATACACAGACATCCGCAAGCACACGATTAAAGAATGAGGTTGATGGCTTACCCATGATCTGTGCGGTTTTCCCCGTCACATATTCTAGACCTGCGACATAGAATCCAATATCGACTTTCAAACTACTTTGCGTCTGCCAAAAGCGATTCTTATGTAGAGCAATTAACTTCGCACCATTGTGCATTGCCGTGAATAATTGGTTGATCAACAAGACATTCCACGCATCGCCAATATCGCCCAGCACAATAAAATCTGGCGCACCTTCATCGCGTTCAAATTCCGCAAAATCCATTTCAATGGCATGCGCAACAACTGGCCAGACTTTAAGCTTTCTTCCTAATTGTTGTTGCAAGGTACGCAACTCTAAAACCGCCGCGACAGGCGCACTAATTAACTCATTCGGATCAAGGGTAAAACCCATACGCACTAACTGTTGATACAGCTCAGATTGCGAGCGCGTCGTGGTGTTGGTCAGAAATCGAAGCGCGTAACCTCGCTCGCGCAATCGACTGACGGCCTCAACTGCACCGTCAATGACAGAATTATCGACATACAGCGTCCCATCCAGATCCAATAAAACCAAGCGTATTGACTTCATTTTAGAGACCTCAGTGCTTCAGTTGAGCATCCAACCTGATTAGACTAATCCACCAAACTCGTATCTATCGCAATATTCCCAGTCAAAACTTTATGCACAGGACAGGCATTCGCCACTTGCAACAATCGCTCACGTTGCTCTGAACTTAATTCACCGCGCAATACAATATTGCGCACAATTTGATTACCATCTGCTGGCTTGCCATTGGGATTAAATTCGAGATTCACCTCGACCCCTGTCAACGGCCACGCCTTGCGCTTGGCATACATCGACAAAGTAATCGACGTACAAGCACCCAAGCTCGAGAGTAACAACTGAAATGGCGTTGGGCCTGCATTCGCGCCACCATCCAATTCAGACTCATCACCAAACCAGCGATGCACACCATCTGTAATCGTCACGGTATAAGGAATATCACTCACAATATTGGCAGTGACAGTAGGAAACGCAGAAACGATCGGACTCATGGTAATTTCCTTATGGTTATTAAATTCACTACATCAAAATATCACTGCACCCAAAAATTATTACTCACTCAGCTCGACATGCTGCACACCCATTTGTTGTAACTTGGCTTGTAATGCTGCAATTTCATCGAGCAAATCCAAAGCCAACGCAACACCTGAAGCATTCACCTCAAGATCTCGGGTTAATCGAAGTGCAACGCGCGCACGGCGTAGAGATTGTCCCGTAAAACGCCACTCTTGCGGGGCATGTCCAATCGGCTCCAAGACTCCTTCCACGACCCAGACATGCACCTGCTCGACTGGCGCTTGGCTTGCACGACATAACTCCTGCAAGGTCAAATGCAACTCTTCTTCAACCACGACACCTTGAATCAAGGATCTACTGTATTCTTTCATGATCAATCATCCTATTAACCAAATTTTCTTTTTATTCACATGAGATTAGTGTGTTGGCAAATGACGACGAGGGTTGAAATCGAAGGCTTGTGCCATTGCACGATAAGCCTCTTTTTCTTTGTCGCTATTCGCTGGCGGTAAGGCGATTTCAAGCACGACATATTGATCGCCTGCTGGACTATTTGCCCCACTACTCGGAATACCCTTACCTTTTAATCGTAGCTTACGACCTGCTTTTGAATGCAGTGGAATCGTCAATGACACACTACCATCTGGTGTCGGAACATTCACCGTCGCGCCCAAGGCCGCCTCCCAAGGTGCAAGCGGCAAAGTCAAATACACATCTTTGTCATCGACTCGAAAGAGTGGATGCGGATTGAACGCAATTTCAAGGAATAAATCCCCAGCCTTACCTTCACTTGCGCCAGGCCCACCTTGTCCAGCCAGCCGTAAATGCTGTCCAGCACGAATGCCTTTAGGAATACTGACATCCAGCGTGTGATCAACCATGACCACATGCCCGCTGGCATCTACCTTCGGTGTGCGCAATGAAATGCTACGTTTGGCACCGCGATAGCTATCTTCCAGATCAATCAGCACTTTTGCATGATGATCTTGACCTTGTGCAGGCGCTTGTCGTGCAGATTGTCGCCCTTGGCGACCAAATAGCGATTCAAAGAAATCACTATGACCAAAACCCTGCTCAAATTGACCGCCAAAATCATCTTGGCCGCGTCCACTAAACTCAAAGCCAGCATTCCAGTCTGGTGGAGGTTGGAAGTTTTGTCCATTCTTCCACTGACTGCCCATTTGATCGTAAGCAGCACGCTTTTCAGGATCTTTTAAAACCTCATTGGCTTCACCCAGCTCTTTAAAGCGCTCTTCTGCGTCGGACTCTTTGCTGACATCAGGATGATATTTACGTGCAAGCTTACGGTAAGCCTGTTTGATCTCATCCTGTGTTGCCGTGCGTGGCACACCGAGAATCTGGTAGTAATCCTTATATTCCATGAATTCACTCCATCTACTTATTGATATGAATTAGCTTTTTTCGGTCTTTTTCTTTTGCACGAGTCGTGTTTTTTCCACGACTCTAAATTTAAACCATTAGGTCATATTTGAATCAATCGACTTTGTCGTACGTTGATACGGTCGATATACAGGTTCCCAAATCAAAGCATGTATGCGTTGAATCAAGCCTTTCTCCGCACAAAGCTCGGCGACTCCATCATGCAATGCTTGTCTTGCAACGGCTAGCGCAACAGCAACCGACACCGCACGTAAATCCTCAACAGGCGGTAAAAGTCGCCCTGCTTTATCATGTCTAGTCGGAGATAAATCTGCAAGCGCTTTACCTGCTGCCATAAACATCGAATCGGTCACGCGGCTCGCATTCACCGCCAATACCCCTAGCCCAACTCCTGGGAAAATGTAGGAATTATTGGTTTGATTAATCTCTATCTGTTGTCCATTCCACTCGACAGGCGGAAAAGCAGTACCCGTACCAATCAAGGCTTGTCCATTTGTCCACGTCATTAAATCTTGCGGCGTCGCCTCACTCTTCGAGGTCGGATTGGACAGAGGGAAAATAATCGGTCGCGCCACATGCTGCGCCATCATCCGCACCACAGGCTCGGTAAACGCACCCGCCTGACCAGACACTCCAATCAATACCGTCGGTTTGGCATTGGTCATCACATCGAGAAGTCCAATCGTATTCGGTGTTGCCAACGTCCAATTAGCAAGATCCGCATTTTTCTGGGCAAAGCGAGTTTGCGCAGACGTCAAATCCGTCATGTGATCAACCAATAATCCATTACGATCCACTGCAAAGAAACGCTTAGATGCCTCAGCTGCGCCTAGACCGTCATCCATCATCGCTTTATGCAACAGTGACGCAATGCCACATCCCGCCGAACCTGCACCGAGAAAAGCGATACGCTGTTCAATCAGTGGCACACCCGTAACATTGATCGCCGACAAAAGTGTTGCAGCAGCAACAGCCGCTGTACCCTGAATATCATCATTAAACGTACACAGACGATCTCGATAACGTTCTAATATTGGTCCTGCATTTGATCCTGCAAAATCTTCCCATTGCAATAACACGTTCGGCCAACGCTCAATCACTGCACTGACAAACTCCTCAACAAACTCATCGTATTCCGCACCACGAATCCACTCTATATTGGCTGGGGTAATGAGCGGATTCGTGGT
>JASLFQ010000104.1 GCA_030150595.1 Aquirhabdus sp. | reverse complement strand
ACACATCAGATGATTTCAGCGAAATATCGTGCACAGTCTTGAGATATTGCCCAATCAAGCGTCCAGCCCAAGACTTCGCACGCCAACCTTCGTAATGCGCACAATGACTGCCGTGCGCGGTCGTGACCAGAATCAAATTGGGCATTTTTCGCATCGTATCTAAGTAAGGCGCGGCATTCTGAATGTTGCAGACAGGATCGTCTTCGGCATTCAGAATCATCATCGGAATACTGATATGGGTAAAGACACGCATTGGATTAATATCGTGCGCATATGCCTCAAAACTGCTGTAACCCGCAAACTCGTAAGCGTAGCGATTAAACTCGCTTAAGTCTTCTGCGTTGCGTAAACGATTGAATGTAGGCAAATGCGCAAGGCTTTTTGCATGGGGTTCGACGAATTTGCGCAGTAGTTTTTTTGCCATATAACGACTGTAGAACGGTTGAATATGGTCAAACCCCGTATCGGTGTTGTAGCCCGGACTATAGGCAAACGCAGCGCGTAACAGCGTTGCCGAACCCATCTCGCCCAAATAGCGCACTAGTAGTCCAGAACCTGCCGATGAACCGACGCCGTAGAGTGCGGATTCGGGTAGGCGAGTATGGATCACACCAATCTGCTCGTGCAAGTCAGTCACTGAACCAAAAATATTAAATTGTGGCTGAGTCAGTGGCAGCTCGGCATGACCACGGCGCACGCACACCACCACACGCCATCCAGTTGTTTTATGTAGATCAAGCACCAATTCCTGCATGCTTTGCGGACTACCCGTGAGCGTATGCAGGAGTACGATCGTAGGCGTAGTCGGTGGCAGTTCATAACCGACCCACGCTAACGCCGTCTGACCGCCGTCACTCATGGTGAGTTGTTCGATGTGGTCGTAGGCATGCCCAGCGTTATTTTTGCGGGCACTCAAGAACAGCATTTGCATATGGCCGTTGAAGAGCCAAGGTGTAGGGCGATAGACCTGCTGTAATTGATCTAGACTACGAATAATCTGCTGATTGTGGGCGTTGTCTTGGCAATAAATGCGCGGTTTTTGTGGACGGATACGTTGCGGATCTGTTGACTCTGGCAAGCTGGTCTGTACTTCAATCATATCGATTTGCTCTGTATTCTAAGCCAAACTTCTAAAAAAATAGTTAGGCAGTTTAAGCAGGCGTCTTCTGGATCGTCTTTTTACGCGCGCTTAGGCTAACGTTTGTACGTTGATTCTAGGGTGAGTTTGCATATTATGCAACTGGTTGCATGTTTTGTGTTGTTGTCGATAAATAGTACGAAAGAGTATATTTTGCTTGGAATATTTTTTAGCGACTGTCAGAGTTTGAGCATCAGTAGTTTGTCATTGTTTTGTGTGAACTCATACGAGAAAACAAAAAAAAAGCCTTCAAGCATTTCGCTCAGGGGGCTTTTCGATCATTTTAATAATGATGTGACGATTTTTTTATCTTATAGCTTGATACAAATAATTGACTTTCTAAGGCTGTTGTTTGAGTTCGGCAGGAGATATTTCACGTAATTGACCATTTTGTATGATGATCAAAGATGTATTCGCCTGAGTCGCTATTTTGCGAGCGGTTTGTACTGCACGATTCATTACTGCTTGAGCATTACGAATATCAGGATCTTTAGCTTGGCTAATTGGCTTATGATTCATTCTTCACCCCAGTCAATAAGTTGGGGAATAAATGTATCACTGTCAAAATGAAGCCATGCATCAACTAATGGTTTATAGAGCTGATGAAAGTGATATAAACTTGGCGCTTGCGCCTGTGAGAGCGCTAGTTTTTCCTTTGAGATCATTCATCTTGTTTTCCTTCAATTCTTTAAAACTTAGATAATAATTCGGGTTGGAGTTGTGGTTATTGGATTGACTTCATGGCTTGGCTTCATGGCTTTGTTCCGAGAACATGCCAGTATGGTTCAAAGGCATGTTCTACGGATTCAGCAACTAGTTGAATAAAGGGTTCTTTATCGTTGTTGCAATGCCAGCGATCCAATGCGTCATAGTAGCGCAAACGTTGATCCACTTGAATCACGCATGGCGGAAAGCCACTCTTCATCAGTTCAAGATTCATGAGCAGACGTGAGCTTCTTCCATTGCCATCAATAAACGGATGTATCCCGACAAAATCGGCATGTAAGGTTGCTGCCCTTTCAACTGGATGCAGTTGGTCAGCTTGCTCTTGATACCATGTGATCAGCCCAGTCATTTGTTCTGGTAGCAGGGTATGGTCAGGCGGGCGATGCGTTGCACCTGAGATGATAACATTGACATGGCGATAACTGCCTGCGTTGTCATTATCAATATTCTTTAGAATGAGCTGATGTATATTCCGAATTTGCCATTCACTGAGCGGCTCATTTTGTTGAATGATTTCTTCAACATAGAGGATCGCATCACGATGATTGATCGCTTCAAGGTGTTCGCGAAGGGCTTTACCGCCGATAGTGATGCCTTCAAGGACGACTTTGGTTTCGAGTAGAGTAAGGGTATTCCCTTCGATGGCGTTGGAATGATAGGTCCAGCGGAGTATTAAGTCGTCATGCAAGCTGTTGACAACAGCACTTGGCAAAGGGCGATGTTGATCAAGCTGCCGCTTGAGTTGATCGAGGTGTTGTAGGCGGTGAGTTAGGCTCATTCTTTGTTGACAAACCTCTTGGTTTTTGAAATTGCAGCAATCCATTCAGCTTTTGTTTTCTTTATGAATAGTTTTGCGGGGAGTCGTTGGCTACTAAAGATACTACCAATGATGCGCATAGTGTGCATTAGAACAACAAAAAACCCTAAAGCTTTTGCTAAAGGGTTTTTGTTTTGGAACCAAATATGGCTCCCTGACCTGGGCTCGAACCAGGGACACATGGATTAACAGTCCATTGCTCTACCGACTGAGCTATCAGGGAATGTTTCGGTAGGCGGCATTTTAGGGATGTAGCCTTAGTCGGTCAAGCAGTTTTTTTGATTTAACTGCTTAACCGTTCAATTAGTCGTCAAAAGACGATTAACCTTCATTTTCCAATATATGCAGCGCTGATTTATTAACCTTTCAACGATGCAATTGCAGCGTCTACACCTTCGATGCTATCGGCAGCTTCTTTGATGCGACGTAACGCTTCAACCAAAGTTTCGTCTGCAGTTGCGTAAGAAATGCGCATATAGCCGCCTAAACCAAATGCATCACCCGGTACAACAGCTACGCCGGTTTTCTCAAGTAACCATTCAGAGAACTCTGTGCATGATTTTAAGCCCAATGCACGGATCAATGGACGTACGCTTGCGTAGGCATAGAACGCGCCGTCTGCAGGCAGGCAAGTGATGCCTTTGATTTCATTCAAGCCTTTCACAACTAAGTCGTGACGGCGTTTGAATGCTTCAACCATTGGCTTGAGCACGTCTTGTGGGCCATTCAGCGCCGCTTCAGCAGCCGCTTGGCTGATTGATGCTGGGTTACTGGTTGATTGTGATTGCACGTTTTTCATCGCGTTGATGATTTTTGCTGGGCCAGCTGCGTAGCCGATGCGCCAGCCAGTCATTGCATACGCTTTAGAAACGCCGTTTAACACGAATGTGCGGTCGTACAGATCAGGTGCAACATTCAGGATGTTGTGGAATGGTTCATCAGTCCAGATGATTGGCTCGTACATGTCGTCTGATGCTACATAGACGTGTGGGTGACGGCGCAATACTTCTGCGAGTTCAGTCAATTCTTGCTTGGTGTAGACCATGCCAGTCGGGTTCGATGGGCTGTTCAATACAACAAGGCGAGTTTTTGGGGTGATCGCTGCTTCAAGTTGAGCGGCAGTGATTTTGAAGCGTTGCTCTTCGCCACATTTGACGATGATAGGCACGCCTTCTGCGATGATGGTCATGTCTGGATAAGACACCCAGAATGGCGCAGGGATAATCACTTCATCGCCTGCATTTAAGAACGCCAATGCAAGGTTGAAGAAACTTTGTTTACCGCCTGATGACACCAAAATTTGGTTTGGTGCGTAGTCGAGGTTATTGTCACGTTTGAATTTGGCGATAATTGCTTTTTTCAAACCTGGGGTACCGTCAACGGCGGTGTATTTGGTGAAGCCGTTGTTAATTGCTTGGATTGCCGCGTCTTTAATATGTTGAGGCGTGTCAAAATCTGGCTCACCTGCACCTAAACCAATAATATCGCGACCTGCCGCTTTTAATTCAGCAGCTTTATTGGTCACAGCGAGTGTTGGTGATGGTTTGATGGCGTTGACACGGTC
>JASLFQ010000071.1 GCA_030150595.1 Aquirhabdus sp. | reverse complement strand
GTCTCGCAGGGCATGCAATACCAGCATTCATCAAATTGCATGACCGCTTTACGTTTAACGGGATCAATCACCAGTAAGTCCATCGGGCATACATCGACGCAAACGGTGCAACCTTTGTGGGCAATACATTTGTCTTCATCGATCAAAACAGGCGCGCTTGAGCGTTGGCCAATATCATGGGGAATAAAATTCATCTTGGTGTCCTTAGGCAGTTGCCAATTCTTCGTCGCTGACGCGGAGTTTTTGATAGGCCTGTTTTTCATCGCTGTCGATGGCGATGATGTAAGGCTCGACAGGTTTCTTAAAGCTGGTCATTTGACCGTTTTCGTCCTTTTTAAGATGTGCATGGCAGAACCAATCCGCGTCATTTCGCTTCGGAAAATCGGTACGGTAGTGGTACAAACCCCAGCGACTTTCAGTACGGAACAACGACGCACGCGCCGCCATTTCCGCACAATCACGGATGACAGACACTTCCGCTGCTCGCATCAATTCATGTGGATTTTCCGCGCGCATGTATTGCAAATCTTCAGCAATTTCTTCGAAACGACGAAGGCCGATTTCCATTTTTGCCGTGACTTTTGGCGGTTGCAGATAGTCATTCACCATGCGGCGCAGTTTGTATTCGACTTGTGCTGGAGACAGGCCGCGTTCACGGTGCAGTGGAGCATAGACACGCGCACGCTCCTTCTCGATTTGTTCAGTATCCAGTGGCGTGAACTCACGTTCGATCACATACTGTGCGGCATTCACACCCGCAAACCAGCCATAGGTAAATGCACCGAGCATGTAGTTATGTGGTACAGCCGCCATGTCTCCAGCGGAATACAAGCCTTTCACCGATGTTTCAGCGCGTTCATTGACCCAGACACCTGAGGCACTGTGACCACTGCAAAAACCAATCTCCGAGATATGCATTTCGACCATGTCTTGGCGATAATCGGTGTTTCTGCCTTCGTGAAAACGTCCACGACTTGGACGTTCATTGCTATGTAGAATGGTTTCAATGGTCTGGATCGTTTCTTCCGCTAGATGATCGAGTTTGAGAAAGACAGGGCCATTGCCACCTTCGAGTTCTTGGTAGAACTCCCACATCATCTGTCCGCTCCAATAATCACATTCGATGAAGCGTTGACCTTTGTTGTTTGCGGTATAACCACCGAGTGGGCCTGTGACATAGGCGCAGGCAGGACCGTTGTAGTCCTTAATTAGTGGATTGATTTGGAAGCATTCAAGATTCGACAGTTCTGCACCTGCGTGATACGCCATCGCATAGCCATCGCCTGCATTAGTTGGGTTTTCATAAGTCCCCATCAAATAACCAGAAGCAGGCAATCCTAAACGACCGGCAGCACCGCAGCTCAAGATGACTGCTTTGGCGCGAATCAGATAGAAATCCGCCGTGCGGCAATCAAAGCCCATCACACCATTGACCGCACCTTGGCTGTCTGTTAATAAGCGTGTCGTCACAATACGATTGCTGATGGCGATACGTGCGCGTTTCAGTTGGCGATAGAGCACTTTTTTGATGTCATGACCTTCAGGCATTGGCAGCACATATGAGCCCATGTGATGGACTTTTTTGACCGCGTAATCGCCTGTTTCATCTTTCTCAAATTTCACGCCCCAGCGATCCAATTGCTCAATCGTGGTGAAACTGTGCTTGGCATAGGCATACACCGTGGCTTGATTGACGATGCCATCATTGGCGACGGTAATTTCTTTGGTGTACTGTTCCGGCGTGGCGTGACCAGGAATAATGGCGTTATTCAAACCATCCATACCCATAGAGATCGCACCACTGCGTTTCACGTTGGCTTTGTCGATGAGTAGGATGCGTAAGTTCGGGTTTAGTTCTTTGGCTTTAATCGCCGCCATTGGGCCTGCAGTGCCGCCGCCGACCACGACGATGTCGTATTCCAATTCATGCGTGGTCATAGATTGTGCTGTCATGTCGGTTCTCTTAAATTTTATCGGTGCTGTTTTTATCAATGCTACTTTTATCAGCGGCTTGACGATCAACGCGCAAACGGTATTGGAAGGCATCACCACGGAAATAAAGGTATTCAAAGTCAATCGGTTGACCAGTGGCGTCGTGGGTCAAACGCTCAATGCGTAAAATCGGTGAACCTTCCTCAGTGTCTAATGCCGCTTTTAAATCCTCATCCGCCAGTACCGCATCAATGCTCAATTCCGCATGGCCGAGCGCAATGCCACAGTCATTTTCGAGAATGAGAAAAATGTCGCGCGTAATCAGATCTGCTTTCTGCAATTGCTGGCCAATCGTTTCCGAGACATAAGTCACTTCTAGGGACACCGCTTCACGGTTCAGTAAACGCACGCGTTTAATTTCCGTGACAATGCTGCCTTCAGCAATTTGAAGACGTGCTGCAACAGTGGCAGTTGCAGGGACAAAACGGAAATCTTGCAGGCGATTCATAATTTCATAGCCCATGCTGGACATCGCTTCAGCGAAACCCTGCAAACGGCTGACGTTTTGAAATGCTTTAGGCTTGGCAACAAAAGTGCCTTTGCCATGAATCTTAAAAATTAAGCCTTCTTTTTGCAGATCGCCTAAGGCTTGGCGTACGGTAATACGACTGACTTTGAACAGCGCGCAGAGCTCATTTTCCGAAGGCATTTGCTTATGCAGTGAATAACTGCCGTCCAGAATGCGAGCACGCAACTCCTCACGAAGTTGTAAATACAGTGGCGTCGAATCATTGGTCAGGAGCTTTAGAACAGGCGTTTCCATCAATTTTCAGTCTTGTCATAACAAGTTGAAAACAGTCTATGGCAAACGTTTTAAAAAATTAAATAACAAGATTTTGTATGCTTAAATGCAAATTTGATTTAGGTCGGTTTGACCGTTGGGTTGAAGGGAAAATATATGAAAAATCTGAATAGCATTAAATCTAATCAATACAATGGTGAGTGGCGTTAGTTTTTATGCGTTGCTCAGACAATAAAAAACCGCCCGAAGGCGGTCTTTTATATCGAGAGCTACAAACTTATTTCAGATCAGCATTTTCATCAACACCATAACTATCTTCCGCTGGTAAATCTTTTACCGCTTCAGAAATCAGCGCAGCCATGTAGTTACCATGTGCGGTCGATTTGTCATAGTGAAAACGCAGGCGCGGCGTGAAACGGGTTTTGATCCGACGACCGAGTTCTTGACGCAGGAAACCTGCGGCACCGTTGAGTAAATCAAGGGTTTCTTGATGGGCTTGTTCGGTTAAATCGTTGGTCAGTTCACCACGGTTCATCACAGTGACGTAAACATCACCATAGCCTAAATCTGAGCTAATCTTCACGCCAGAGATGGTGACCATGCCACCACCTAGACGTGGGTCTTTGAGTTCCATGCGGATGAGGTCAGACAGCTCACGCTGAACCTGATCGCCCATACGCTGTAGGCGTTGACTCATTATAGACTCCGTTTAATCTCATGAACTTCATAGACTTCGATTTGATCGAGTTCTTGAATGTCCTTGTAGCCTTTCACGCCTAGACCACATTCGATGCCAGCGCGTACTTCATTGACGTCATCTTTATGGCGACGCAACGATTCGAGTTCACCTTGGAATACGACTACGCCATCACGTAAGACGCGGATAGGACGGTTACGATGAATAACCCCTTCCATCACCATACAACCTGCGGCTGCACCAAACTTGCTTGAACGGAACACTTGACGAACTTGAGCAATACCCAAGATGTTTTCGCGATGTTCTGGCGCCAATTTGCCGCTCATGGCTGCTTTGATATCGTCAATCATTTCATAAATGACGCTGTAATAACGCAAGTCGATACCATCTTCTTGGCTCTTCAGACGTGCTGCGGTGTCTGCGCGAACGTTAAAGCCGAGCATTGCTGCACCAGTCGATTCAGCAAGGGTAATATCTGATTCGGTAATCGCGCCCACACCTGAACCGACAATCTGTACGCGCACATCATCAATCGACAAGTCGTTTAATGCATGGGTCAGCGCTTCAAGAGAGCCACGTACGTCAGTTTTCAATACGATATTGACGGTTGGTACATCTTTCTTGCCCATGCCCGCCATGATGTTTTCAAGGCGCATGGCTGATTGACGGTCAATCTTGCTTTGACGTTCACGAGCAGCACGGAATTCAGCCACTTCACGTGCTTTCTTTTCATCAGAAACAACCAGAACTTCATCACCAGCATTCGGTGCGTCTGGCAAGCCGAGAATCTCAACAGGAATCGATGGACCCGCAGTTTTGACTGCTTTACCATTTTCATCGGTCATTGCACGGACGCGGCCATAGAATGAGCCTGCCAACAGCAAGTCACCCACTTTCAGCGTACCTTTTTGAACCAAGACACTCGCAACCGCACCACGACCTTTGTCGATACGCGCTTCGATCACGATACCTTGTGCTGCACCTTCTTCAGAAGCAGTCAATTCCATCAATTCTGCTTGAATCGAGATCAAATCAAGCAGTTCATCAATACCTGCACCAGTTTTTGCCGAGACTTTGGCGATGGGTGTATCGCCGCCCCATGCTTCAGTGGTGACGCCTTTAACAGACAATTCATTGAGGACGCGATCAAGATCAGCGCCTTCTTTATCAATCTTATTCAGAGCCACAATGATTGGCGTACCCGCTGCGCGTGCATGTTCAATCGCTTCCGCAGTTTGTGGCATCACGCCGTCATCGGCTGCAACGACCAAAATCACGATGTCAGTGGCTTTTGCACCACGGGCGCGCATTTGGGTAAACGCTGCGTGACCTGGCGTGTCAAGGAAGGTAATCACGCCACGTGGTGTTTCTACGTGGTATGCACCGATATGCTGAGTAATCCCGCCTGCTTCGCCAGCTGCTACTTTTGCACGGCGAATATAATCAAGCAGCGAGGTTTTACCATGGTCAACGTGACCCATGATGGTGACGACTGGCGGCCGTGTTTTGACATTGCCACGATCGGCGACCGACGCCATCAATTTATCTTCAACAGCGGTATCACTGACCAGAACAGGATTATGTCCTAGCTCTTCAACAACCAGTGATGCGGTTGATTGATCGATCATTTGATCTTGAGTGACGATTTCACCCATTTTCATCAATGTTTTAATGACTTCGCGCACTTTAAGTGCCATTTTTTGTGCTAAGTCAGAAACCAAGATGTTTTCAGTGATCTGCACATCATAAACTTGTTTTTCAACAGGTTTTTCAAAACCATGCTTGTTGGACTGACTTGTTTTTAGACCGCGTGGAGGTTGGCGGAAAGACTGTTCTTCTTGACGGCCACCACGTGTACGTCCCTTGCCTTTTCCTGCACCAGCAGTACCAGGAGTTGCCGTACCACGTTTAATATCGCGGTTTTCTTTGTCAAAGGATTCTTCATAAGCACGACCAACCAAACCAGCTGCCAACGGTGCAGAATCATCAATTTTACGATCAGGCGCACTGCCATCGGCATATTTACTCGCCATTTGACGCATTTGTTCAAGCGTACGTTGTTGTGCGGCCTCTGCGGCTGCACGGCGTGCTGCTTCCTCAGCTGCTTTTAAGCGTGCTGCTTCGGCTTCGCGTGCTTTTTTCTGCTCAGGAGTTTCATCAATTTTCGTTGTGCGTTTCTTTACGACAACTTCTTTCTTATCAGCAGCTTTTTTGTCAGTTTGCTGGCGCATCGCATCAAGCGTTGCTTGATGTTTTGCATCTGCTTCTGCACGAGCTTTCTCAGCAGCTTTGGCTTCAGCAGCTTTAGTATCTTCGGCAGGAGCATTTGTTTGGGCTGAAGCTTGAGCTTGAGCCTGAATGCTGGCTTGGATACGAGCTTTCGCTTCGGTTTCAAGTTTGGCTTTTTCTGCAATGAGCGCAGCAGGATCTGGCTTCACGAAAGTATGCTTTTTGCGTACTTCAACGTTGATGGTTTTGGCTTTACCTGTTGAGCTCGCGACTTTCGCGGTGCCCAGCGTTTTACGCTGTAAGGTAATTTGTTTGGTATCTTGCGCGGCTTGACCGTGGCTCTGTCTCAGATGAGCAACCAATTTTTCTTGTTCACTGTCGGTGACGAGCCCTGTTGCTGCACGTGCGGGTAATCCCGCTTCAACCAGTTGCGCCAGTAGTTTTTCGACTGGACGACCGACTTGTTGTGCTAATTCGTTTACGGATTTATCCGCCATGTGCTGCTACCTACCTATATACTCAAAACCATCGTTCAAAATCATGAAGTTAAATCATTTGGGCCATCCTATCGATGACCCTGCGCAGGGCGCTCATATTAAAGAAACCATGCCAGTACAACTCCAATTTATATTGGGAGAATGAACAAAATGTTATTCACTCTGGGTTAATCGGTTTGTTTGGCGAACTTTATGAAAAGTCTGCCAAGCTTTTATTAAGTAAACCAAGACTCACGGGCTTTCATAATGAGTTTGCCTGCAGTCGCAGCATCAACGCCAAGATCTTCCAAATCGCCAACCGCTTGGTCTGCCAAGTCATCAACAGTTACAATACCGTTTGCTGCCAATGAGAATGCCAGTTCACGATCCAGACCTTCTAATGCCAACAACTCTTCGCTTGGATCTTGAATGCTTTCTTGTTGGAGCAATTCGTCTGCAATTGCAGCGTCTTTTGCACGAGATTGTAAGAGTGCGATGGTTTCGTCATCTAGGCCTTCAATTTCATGGAAGGTCTCAGCTGGAACATAGGCGACTTCTTCGAGAGAGGTGAAGCCAAGTTCTACCAAAGCACCTGCCAAATCGGCTTCGATTTCTAAGCGTTGAATAAACAAATCAACGTACTGTTGTGACTCAGATTGTTGGCGCGCGCGGTATTCATCTTCCAACATCATATCGAGGCGATAGCCTGTCAATTCAGAGGCCAAACGCACGTTTTGACCTTGTGTCCCGATTGCGCGAGCCAATTGATCGCTCGCCGCAAAAATAATATCCGCACTGTGTGCATCTTCATCAAGCACAATGCCTGAAACGTCTGCTGGTTCAAGCGCGCTAGCGATATATTGAGCGGGATCATCAGACCAGATCACGACATCAATCCGCTCGCCTTCCAATTCTTGTTGCACGGCTTGAATACGGGTACCGCGCATACCAATACAAGCACCAACCGCATCAATACGATGATCGTTGGTTTTCACTGCAATTTTTGCGCGTACACCAGGTTGACGTGCAGCGCCTTTAATCTCAATAATTTCTTCACTGATTTCAGGTACTTCTTTGCGCATTAACGCAATCAGCATTTCTGGACGTGAACGGGACAATAAGAGCTGCGCGCCACGACCATCACGATTCACGCTGTACAAAATAGCCGTTACGCGCTGTTTTGCACGAAGCATTTCACGTGGAATCATTTCCTCGCGTGCTAAATAACCTTCAGCGTTATTGCCTAAATCAATGATGAAGCCATCTTTGGTTTGTTTTTTAACTTCACCGTAAATCAGCTCACCAACACGCTCTGCGTATTCATCCGCAATCATAGCGCGTTCAGCTTCACGAATTTTTTGCACGATGACTTGCTTTGCAATTTGCGCGGCAATACGACCGAATTCGATCGACGGAATTTGTTCTTCGCGTACATCACCGATTTTCCACTTGGTCTCGTCCAAGTCAGAAATGGCATCTTGCAGACCTGGCATTTCATGATCTTCATCAGCAACGACTGTCCAGACACGGAACGTATCGTATTCGCCAGTTTTGCGATCGATGGAGACACGGAGATCAACTTCGTCATGTTCGTAGAATTTTTTCTTAGTTGCAGCAACGAGCGCCTGTTCCATAGCCTCGAAAATTGCTTCACGGCTTACGCCTTTTTCGTTGCTGACGACTTCCACGACGGTCAGAATTTCACGACTCATAGGTCACCTTTGATCTCGAAAAACATTTTAAAAAAATTAATCTAAATTAAATCCAAAACAATATGACGTGTACTAAATGTTTTTGGACAGTTGTTTCTAAAACGCCATCAAACAGGCGCGTAAATCAAATTCGCTTTATCTATATTATCAGCATCAATGATGACATTTGCACCATCAAGTTCTACAGTCACGATGTCATTTTCAATCGAAACCAACAATCCTGTTAATTTTCGACGGTTCGCCACAGGTGCAATTAAGCGTAAGTGGACAGTTTGTCCTACATATGCATGCATCTGATCTAAGGTGAAAAATGGACGATCCCAGCCTGGTGATGATACTTCCAGGATATATTCACCTGAAATCGGATCATGCACATCAAGTACACCATTCACCTGGTGGGTAACCTTTACGCAGTCTTGTACGCCAATACCTAAACCAACATCAGATGTCTCACCATCAAAATCGTCATCTGAAGCGCTATCCAAATCAGCAGTTGGTTCAACAGCAGCTTGATCTGGATTTAATGCAGGCACAGTAAAACCCGCTGGAAGTGTGGGTTTGTCGCCAGTCACATTCGGGCGATCAATATAGATGCGTAATAGTGAGCGTTTGCCTTGCGGCAGAAATTCAAGTCCCCATAACTCGACGTCACACACCGCGACAGCAGGTTGTATGAGATCAAAAAGTGCTTGGGTTTTTTGGGATAGTTTCATGTTGGTCTATTTGTTGCTCTGCTTATGAGTCGTATTCGTCTCGTTCGATTAATCAAGCCGTTCATTCTTCTAAAGAAACAACACGCAAAACAAGATGCAAAAACGTGAACGACAAAAACAAAAAATGGGCATGAAGCCCATTCTTAACAGGTCATTTTCATATATTCTAATAACGTATGAAAATGCTACTGTACGAAAAATCACATCAACTTAAGCTAGGCTATCGGTTCTCTGCGTCTTTCAAAATAAGTGGTAGCGGGGGCTGGATTTGAACCAACGACCTTCGGGTTATGAGCCCGACGAGCTACCAGACTGCTCCACCCCGCATCAACTGGACGGCATAGTATGCCGATCCTTACCTTCTGTCAACGTTTAATTCGCTTGACTCCAACATTTATATTTTGTATTCAGTGAAAAATAAACTATTTCATTTCAACAAATTATAAAATTATGGTGCGGAAGGGGGGACTTGAACCCCCACGCCGTTAAGCACTACCACCTCAAGGTAGCGTGTCTACCAATTCCACCACCCCCGCAAGAAGGACGACAAGTCTACTCGATTAACTTATGGATTGGAAGGGGTTTGCGTCGGTGTTGTTGGATTTGTAGGCGCTGGTGCAGGTGCAGAAGTTACAGGCGCTGGTGTTGTAGTCGAAGTTGGGGCTGTTAAACTATACAATTCTTGCGAGTGGTGTTTGGCAAAAATAGCCAAAGTTAAACTGGTGAGGAAGAAAATAGTTGTCAGTACAGCCGTTGATTTTGTAAGAAAATTGGCGGAACCTGATGCACCAAACACTGTATTTGATGCCCCCGCACCAAATGATGCGCCAGCTTCAGCGCCTTTGCCTTGTTGTAATAGGATGAGGCCAATCATGCCTAGAGCAACCAAAATATGTAATATCAGAACCAGCGTTTCCACGATTATCTCCACGCTTAGGCGATATCAAACGCTTTGGCGATTTGCAAAAAAGAATCAGCATCAAGTGATGCACCACCCACCAAGGCTCCGTCAATATCAGGACATTTGGCGAGTAAGTACGCATTATCCGACTTTACGCTGCCGCCGTAAAGTAGGCTGGTCTGAATTAGTGGTGCACGGATTTCTGTCAGTAATTGTCTGATAGACGCATGCATTTGTTGTGCATCCTCAGGACTTGCAGTGCGTCCAGTACCAATTGCCCAGACTGGTTCGTAGGCAACGATGAGTTTGCTCGGATCTATTTTTGTTAAAATATCCGCATGTGCTTGGATTTGGGAAGTGACGACATGGACGGCTTGTCCGGCTTCTCGCTCAGCTAACGTTTCGCCAACACACCAAATCACGCCTAAGCCCGCATCCAATGCAGCGCGAAGTTTGAGCCCCATAATATCTTCATTTTCTTTGTGAATTGTGCGGCGTTCAGAATGACCAATGATAATCCATGTGGCGCCAGTTTCTTTGATTAAATCAGCGGAAACATCCCCTGTAAAAGCACCTGTATTCCGCGCGGTTGCGATATCTTGCGCGACAAGTTGAATTTCATTGGATGGATTAAGAATACCATTGATGGTTACAAGATGTATTGCCATGGGGGCGATGGCTAATCGACATTGGTTAAGAGGTGTTTTAGTCAAATTTTGAGCCAGTGTCCGCGTTAATGATTGTGCCACGGCAAGCGTTGGATTCATTTTCCAATTACCGATAACCCAGCGCTGACGAGGTTGTGGTTCTAGTTGAGTAAGCGTTGTAGACATATAAAATTGCTTTTGATTTCAGATTTAAGTTAATTCTAACGCAAACTACGCTCGAAAAAACATGGATAAACTATCTACACGAGTGTCATGTTAAAATACAGCGATTTACAATAAAGATCATGGAACGACGATGTCAGATGATTTAGCGATTGTGGCCGCCGAACTCAAAATAGGCCAATACCGACATTATAAAGGGAAGTCTTATCAAGTTTTCGCAACAGCAAGGCATTCAGAAACGCGTGAGTGGATGGTTGTTTATCGTTGTTTATACGATGATTATAGTATTTGGGTACGACCATTACAGATGTTTACTGAAATGGTTACTCTTGAAAATGGCCAAAGTGTGGTGCGTTTTGAATATGTGACCGAAATGACAAGTGATTTAATAAAGGTTGGACCAAGATGATGCCTAAATAATGATAAATACATCAAGAGATTGACGTTCAAGGCTTCAAAGTCACATGATCTAATCTTAAAATAAGGTGCATTCTGTGTTATCTGATTGTGCACTCGAACTGAGTGCGTTATAGTCAGAAGACTCACGGAGGTGAGATACCTGATAACTAATGGAAGATAGAGTTAATGTCTGGACAACCAGTATCTTTTGGTGGGCTAGCCCGTCAGATAGTCAATGAGGGACTCGTTAGCGTTGAAGCTATGCAACGTGCGATTACCGATGCTCAGATGGAAAAAATAACACTGATCAACTATCTGGTCACTAAAAAGTTAGCTAAGGCTGATAAGATTGCTTGGGTGGTTGCTCGCGAGTTCGGCGATTCATTGTTTGATTTAGATACACTCGATCCAGCTGTGATCCCTAAAGATATCATCGACGAAAAAGTTATTCGCCAGTTTGCTGCTGTTCCAATTTTTAAACGTGGTTCGCGTCTATTTGTCGCGATGAGTGATCCAACTCGCGTTGATGCTTTAGAAGCAATACGTTTTGGTAGTCGTCTAGCTGTTGAAGCTGTTGTTGTTGAAGAAGATAAACTCGCTAAATTGATTGAACGGCAATACGAAGGTATGAGCGCTGCTGAATTTAGTGGGTTTGGCGGCGATGCAGATTTAGATGTCGAAACTGAAAGTACTGATGAGAAAAATACAGATAATGGTGCTAGCGGTGCTGACGAAGCGCCAGTGGTTAAGTTTATTAATAAGATGCTGGTTGATGCGATTCGAATGGGTGCCTCGGATTTGCATTTTGAACCTTATGAAAAAAGTTATCGTATTCGTTACCGTATTGATGGCGTAATGCGTGAGGTAGCTCGCCCCCCTATCCAGATTGCACCTAAACTGGCAGCACGTTTGAAAGTCATGTCACAAATGGATATTTCAGAACGGCGAATGCCACAAGATGGACGAATTAAGCTTAAGGTATCCAAAACAAAAGCAATTGATTTTCGTGTGAACTCTTTACCTACACTATACGGTGAAAAAATAGTTTTGCGTATTCTTGATGCTTCTAGCGCGATGTTGGGTATTGATGCGCTAGGTTATGATCCTGATCAGAAAGCATTATTTATGGCAGCACTAGAAAAACCACAGGG
>JASLFQ010000054.1 GCA_030150595.1 Aquirhabdus sp. | reverse complement strand
CAAAACCAGAACCTGCTGGCGCATTCGGACTTTCAAAATTTAAAGACTGCCCATTGAAGTCAAGCGACAAAATATTCAAACTTGTTAATGTAACTAAGCCACTAGCACTTGGCGACCCATCTTTAAAAACAATCTGTGGGTCAGCACCCAAATTAATATTCAATTGTTGTGTTGCGACCGTATTTCCTGCCGTATAAGTACCAACCGTCATAATAGGAACTATATTTTGAGCTGCTAAAGCTGTCGTTGCAATCAATGACGGACTACCCGCACCAGCCACACCACTCACACCATTTGCGACCAAGCCCAACAAGCTACCCGTACCTTGTCCATACACATTATTGATAAAAGCACTAATTGTCCTTACGTTAGGCATTGTCAGATTAGCGAGTACAACTGGATTTGCCCCAAGAGTCGTACCAGACGCACCACCACCCGATGCATCAATATTCAAACCGATTATATATTTACTACCTAGAGCACCCGTATTCGACACATTCCCCAAAGAATCTGTAGACGTGCTAGCAGAACTGAAAAATTGAATTTTTGTTAAATCTGTCCGCAAAGATGCAGGACTACTAAAAGATGTAGGAATACCAGCCACCGTAATAGGTGTTGCAATACCATTTGTATCTGCATAAGCAATATTTGCTATCGGGATGGTTGGCACATTTAACACAGATGCAGGCATGATGAGTACGGTCAAACCATCTTGACCTGTCGCCTGCCCCATTTGATCATCGCTCAAACTATCCATTGACCATGCTTGCGAAGAAGAAAAAATAGTACTCACCAAAAATAAGCCTGATGTCATCAATTTATTGCGCAAACGAGTCATACTTTTCAGCTCCTACCAGATTCCATACCTCAACAGAAGTACAATCTCAAGCACCAATCCCAAACAATCGCATCAGAAAACTAGGGCAGCATAATGCTGCCCCAGAGACTTATCACAATAAACTTTCAACACTTCAACCCAAATTAACAGATTGAAGTATTAAACATCAGATCAATGACCAGAAATCGCGACCTTAACACCAGTCAAATCTAAACCAGTAACACGTACATCACCCAAAGTAGATGCTGCATCACCCAAGGTTACACCTTGCATGTACATGTCAAATTTCGCACTACCTGCTGTGTAAGTACCTGTTGCATAGTTACCAGAAGCCAAAGTACCCATACCAATCACCAAACCACCAGCAGTTACCGCACCACCTGTAGGTGTTGTAAAGCCAGCCGCTGTCAGACCCGCAGTATTTGCAACGTCAACTGTTGCATTTAAATTAAGATTCGCTGATGCATTAGATAGCAGGGTAAAGTTAGCTACATTTAAAGTACCCGCATTAGCTGTGGTATTGTCGATAACACCCAGATTCGCAATACCCAAACCACCAGTAATAGTACCACCAGCAACAATCATCGCACCTTGATTTGGATTACCCAATTGGATATTCATGGTCGCGCCACCCAAGCTAAGGGTCATACTGTTCAAGATTTTAACATCACCTTTACCAGTAGTCGTGTTTGCGTCAACTTTCCATGCACCCGCAGCACCAGATGCACCAGCAACACCAATGTCACCAGTTTGCAATGTGAATGTAGTTGGCAGTTGAACATTAATGTTCAACACTGGCGCAGCACCAGTACCCGCACCTGAAGCACCACCACCCGACGCATCAATCACCAAACCGATTGAACCACTTGTTGTGATTTTCATACCAGTACCCGCTGTTGGAGCAGAACCTGCAGCAACACCAGCACCGTTTGCATTTTTACCAATAACGATCGCACCAGCTTCAAGTGCAGATGGATAACCAGTACCCGCAGCAAAACCATTGCCATCAAAAATTGCCACTTGATCAATATTCAAAACATTACCTGGCAAAGCAATCAGAACTGTAATACCGTCCTGACCAGTCGCAGAGCTCAATGCTGAATCATCCATTGATTGCATTGCAAATGCTTGACTGCTTGCAGCGATTGCAGTAACCAAAGCCAATTGTGTCAAAATCTTCATATTGTTCTCCAAAAAAAACTATTTAATTAACAGCGCACCCCAAACCGCACCATTTTCGATTTCCCAAAGTCACCATCCACATCCAAGCCCCAGATGCATTTTAGACCTAAGCTAAGGTACTAGAACTGTATGCTTGTCGCAAGGTTTTCTTTACTTTTTTGTAATTTGTCCGACAAGCGGTGCATTTTACACCCCAAACAACACACAAATAAAAATACAAAAATATCAATGACTTAAATAAATTTGTTCACGTTAGCAAATTCATATGTAAGCCAAATCTCAAAATATCGTCCAACAAAACCACAAAGAATGTCAGCTATAACCAAGCAAACAATTATCACCACACAACACTTCAAACGCAAAAAAGTTGGGGCAGCTAATAGCCACCCCAACTTATCACCACATTCAGTATATCAAGTCAGATTAATGACCCATGATTGCAATGCGTGTACCTGCAGATTGAACGTTGATCAACTCCAAGTCACCCAATGTTGAGTTCGCCGAACCCAAAGTAATATTCTGCATCATGATGTCGCTTGCAGGACCAGTACTGGTGATAATCAAACCACCATGTGGCGTTGCAGCAGCAGTACCAGTCAGAGCGCCAGTAACATCGCTAGCAACATCGATCGTCGCACCAACTGTCAACACTGGAGCAGCTGATGTGCCAGTATCACGAATACTGATCACACCCACACCCAAGTCACCATTAAAGCCATTCAAGCTAGTGCTTGCATCATGCAAAGACAAACCAGAAATGTTGATACCACCAGTGATGCTACCAGCCGCTTTGATCATTGCGCCTTGCGGTGTGTTACCCAATTGGATGTTCAATGTAGCACCACCCATCGCGATATCCATGCTGTTCAAGATCTTAATAGCGTTACCCGTTGTACCACCAGTCGCAGCATTCGCGACGGTTGCACCAGCTGCACCAGCTGCGATCGTATTACGATTCGAACCATCTACAGAAATATCACCTGTACGGATTAAGAGGTTGCTTGGCAGAACCACTTGAACATTCAATGTTGGAGCCGAACCATCAGCAGCAGAACCTAGAGCACCAGTCGTAGAGTTCACACCACCAATGTTACCAGTTGCATCGATATTCACTGTGATCGCACCGTCAGCAAACACACCCATTTCAGTACCAGCAGCATTATGAGCATTTGCTTGGCTCGCATCACCGATAACGATCGCACCAGCCGAACCTACACCACCGATACCGTCTTTGTCATGCAATACTGCTGCACCGATTGCAATACCACCAACATAAGTAACACCATTATAAGTTACGCCAGCTGCACTTGCTGTACCACCAGAAGCAACAAGAGCACCCAGAGCTGTTGCGCCTGGTGCGATTGCGATCGTGATACCATCCTGACCAGTTGTATCGCTCAGTGTTGCATCATCCATAGACTGCATAGCAAAAGCGCTGCCGCTTGCTGCGATTGCTGTAACCAAAGCTAATTGTGTAAATAATTTCATTGCATACTCTCCCAGAGCATTAAAATAAAAGTTGACCGTCTGCCTCAACCGCACGCGACCCTACGTTAATTTTCCTAACTAACGAAAGCGTCCTTGCATGGCGTTTTTCATAGCATGTCGAACAGGGCTCAAGGTACAATGAAGTGTGTGTTTGTCGCAAGTGTTTTTCGATGTTTTTGTAACTTGTCCGACAAGCGGTTCATTTGAGACATGAGTGGCACTACTAAAAAACATTCTTATATTTCACTATCTTGGCAACATATTTTTATGAGTATTGACTTTTCAATCGAAACAAAAAGGTCTTTTTCTGACAAAATTGTCAGACATTACCCATTGCACTTGTCAGTCAAAACGTCGGATATTTTACGCCATATCTCACACCCACTTTCTACGAATGGCATTTACGGCGACTGGTCAGATGGAATAGTTTATTTTTCGGGCAACGCTTCATTCAAATCTCATCATATTAATGAAGTCTACTCAGACGCTCAAACAAATCACACCAATGAAATTATTGCATTTTTTCCAAAAGTGCTTTTAATTGCACACACGGAATCAGACGAAATTCGCATCACTCGACTAGAACGTACAACAAATAACCAATACACACGCTCTATAAGGCACGCAACTACAACCGAATATTTTGCAGAATTACGGGCTCTATCAGGCGAAAACACCCCAAAAGATAAACAAAATAAATCAGATAAGTCCTCATCTTTTAAAGGTGGTTTAGCTGGATTCATTGGCTACGATATCGCAGCACATCAACAGATCGCAGTACCCATTAACCACCAAACACAGACTGAGCGATTAATCGCAGCATTTGGTGATTATGATATTTTCCTAAAAAAAGAAGAACAGGGCTGGGCTTTATATGGCAGCGACAATCCAACGCTTGCTCCGCTTTTACAACACATCATTGCGACCATCCAAGCCATTGAGGCAACTCCCCCTAAAATAACTGATAAAAAGCTGCCAGATAAATTTACCGTTACTAAGCCATTTTCACCCAAATGGTCGTTTGATGAATACGCATTTGCATTTAAGCGAATTCAGCACTATTTGCGCGCTGGGGATTGTTATCAGGTCAATCTCACTCAGCCGTTTATTGCAACAGTACAAGGCTACTTAGTCGAAATACTGGATCATTTACTTGAGCTCACTCAAGCACCTTATTCTGGCTATATGCGAGTGGGCGAACACGAACTACTAAGTTGTTCACCTGAATTATTCCTCTCATTTTCGGGTGTAGATCCTACCGGTCACAACCATGTCATTACACGCCCCATCAAAGGCACGCGTCCACGTGTAGATGACAAGGTACATGATGCAATAGAACGCGAGGCATTAATTCACTCCGAAAAAGATCATAGTGAAAACCTGATGATCGTCGACTTGTTGCGTAATGATTTAAGTCGTCATGCGATTGTCGGTTCAGTGGAAGTGCCGGCCTTGTTTGAGCTGGAGAGTTTTGCGCAGGTACATCACTTGGTCAGTGAAGTCCGTGCGACTTTACGTCCAGATGTGTCGGCGCTGGATGTCTTGATTGATGCCTTACCTGGCGGCTCAATTACTGGTGCGCCAAAGAAACGTGCAATGGAGATTATTGCTGAACTGGAAGCAATGCCACGTGGAGCATATTGTGGTTCGTTTGGTTATCTCAATCGCGATGGTTCAGGGCAGTTCAATGTACTAATTCGTACATTGCAAAAGTATCAAAATGAGCTGGTGGCTTGGGCGGGTGGTGGGATTACCATTGCATCAGATGTGCATGCGGAATATCAGGAATGTTTAGATAAGATTAGTGCGATTTTGGATTGTGTGAATGGGTTTGGTTCAGAAAAAGATCACTGAGCTTATCGAAGTGAGGTTCGTAAACAGAGAACGCACATTTCGACAAGCTCAATGAGTTATTACACCTTGCAGCATATCAATGTTTTCGCAGGGCAAGACGCTGTGCGTCTTGAAATCCATCAAAAACCGTTGAACATCAGATGTTCTGCCGCGAGCATATGAGCTGGGAGAAAGCAAAGCGCTGCTTTGCCCCAGCGCAAGACGAAGGCTACGCCTGAGTGGGCGTAAATCTAAAAATACCGTACGTTTCACTCTGCCCTCGCGCTGCATCGCGAGGGCGTTCGCAAGGCAAGCAGCAGCGCTGCTTGAAACCCCTCAAAAATCGATTAACATCAGATGTTCTGCCGCGGGCATAGCCCTTGGCGTAAATTCGGCTGAACGCAGCGCGTTCAGAAACCCCAGATAGCCTTCGCGTTGCACCGCGAAGGCGTTCGCAAGGCAAGCAGCAGCGCTGCTTGAAACCCCCTGCTCACTCCCATTCAATAGTCGCTGGTGGCTTACTCGACACGTCATACACAACGCGTGAGACTTCAGCAATTTCATTCATGATACGATTACTGATTAGCTCAACCAAATCATATGGGAGATGAGCAAAACGTGCAGTCATGAAATCAACAGTTTCCACGGCACGAAGGGCAATGACCCACGCATAGCGGCGTGCATCACCAACGACACCCACCGATTTCACAGGCTGAAATACAGCGAAAGCCTGTGCAGTTTTGTCATACCAACCACTTCTACGGAGTTCTTCCATGAAGATGGCATCGGCGCGGCGCAGAATATCAGCGTACTCTTGTTTAATTTCACCCAAAATACGGACGCCCAAACCAGGACCCGGGAACGGATGACGGTAAATCATGGCGTGTGGCAAACCAAGCGTTGTGCCTAGTTTACGAACTTCATCTTTAAACAAGTCACGTAACGGCTCAACCAATTCAAAATGCAAGTCAGCTGGTAAACCGCCAACATTGTGGTGAGATTTGATCACATGCGCTTTGCCTTGCTTGCTTGCAGCAGATTCAATGACATCAGGGTAAATCGTACCTTGCGCTAAGAACTTCACGCCATCTAATTTACGGGCTTCTTCAGCGAAGACTTCAATAAATACACGACCAATAATTTTACGTTTAGCTTCTGGATCGGTCACACCTGCCAGTTCAGACAGGAAGCGATCTTGCGCATTAGCGCGGATGACTTTCATGCCATGATCGCCAGCAAACATGGTCATGACGTCATCGCCTTCATTCAGACGAAGCAGACCATTATCTACAAACACACAAGTCAATTGATCGCCAATCGCACGATGCAGCAATGCAGCAACCACAGAAGAATCGACGCCACCTGACAAGCCAAGGAGGACTTTTTCAGTGCCAATTTGTTGACGGAGCTGTTCGATACGCAAATCAATAATATGTTCTGGTGTCCAGAGACCACGTGCACCACAAATATCGAGCACAAAGCGTTTTAACAATGCTTCGCCTTGATTGGTATGCGTCACTTCTGGATGGAATTGCACACCAAAGAAACGGCGTGACACATCGCTCATTGCTGCAATTGGACAGGTTGGCGTGCTTGCACTGATGATGAATTGTGCTGGCAAGGTGTTTACTTTATCGCCGTGACTCATCCATACATGCAATTTGCCTGGCTCATCTTCGATACCCGCAAATAATGTATCCGCAGATTGAATGGAGACATCCGCACGACCAAATTCGTGAACAAGACCATTTTCAACGGAACCACCTAACTGCGCCGCCATGGTTTGCATACCATAGCAAATGCCCAAAACTGGAATGCCTAAATTAAATACAACATCAGGCGCACGTGGGCTTTCATCAGCGGTCACGCTTTCAGGCCCACCAGACAGGATAATACCCTTCGGGTTAAACGCACGAATATCAGCTTCTTCCATGTCATACGCATACATTTCGCAGTACACGCCTGCTTCACGCACACGACGCGCAATCAGTTGGCTGTATTGCGAACCGAAATCAAGAATAAGGATACGATCTTGGCTAATTGTTGGCACAGCGGATGAATTTGCGGCTTGAGTCATGGGTCGTTTATTCAGTGATATAAAAGATGCGGCATTTTAGCAGTTTTTTAAGGGTTAGCAGCAGTCGATTTTTAACTGTGTCGCACACCAATTATTTACAACGCTATTCACGATGACATTTATGTTAGAGTAAAATGAATGATTCGTGATTTTTTCATCGTGCATAGTCCGCACGTGATACTTTTTTGTTATTGCATTTTCATAGAGCCAGACCATGACGACCCTCGCCCAGCCAGCACCATCCACCACATCACATACAACAAAAAAAACGCCGCATGTATTAGTGATTTTAGATGGTTTCGGACATCGCGATGAAGTTGCAGATAATGCGATTTTGGCTGCAAAAACACCAAATCTAGATTCGATTAAAGCAAAACACCCACATGGTTTAATTTCTGGTTCGGGCGAAGATGTTGGATTACCAGATGGACAAATGGGTAACTCTGAAGTAGGTCATATGAGCTTGGGTTCAGGTCGTGTGCTATATCAAGACTTTACGCGCATTACGAAAGACATTCGTGATGGCGTTTTTTTCAGCCATCCTGTGCTCACATCTGCCGTTGATTCAGCACTAGCAAAAAAGGCAGCGGTTCATGTCATCGGTCTGCTCTCCGATGGTGGCGTGCATTCGCATGAAGATCATCTGATTGCGATGTGTGAACTGGCAGCTAAGCGTGGTGCGACTGTTTATGTCCACGCCTTCCTAGATGGTCGAGATACACCACCACGTAGCGCCGCCAAATCATTGGCAAAAATGGAAAAGGCCCTAGCCGCATTACCCACTCCAGCACGTATCGTATCGCTCTGCGGACGCTACTATGCGATGGATCGTGATGAGCGCTGGGATCGCGTTGAACAAGCTTATCGACTCCTCACTGAAAGCGTTTCAGCGCGCCAAGCGGATAACGCACAAGCTGGTTTAGAAGCTGCGTATACTGCTGATGAAAACGATGAATTTGTCAAACCCACATCGATCGGCGCGCCTGTTCATATCCAAGATAATGACAGTGTTGTCTTTATGAACTTCCGTGCGGATCGCGCACGCGAACTTACTCGTGCATTTGTCGAAGATGATTTCGTTGGATTTACACGCAAAGCACGTCCAAAACTAAGCACCTTTGTTATGCTCACACGTTATTCTGCCAAAATTGCCACGCCTGTTGCGTATATGCCGCTTGAGACGCATAACTCTTTAGGTGAATATTTATCAGGTCTTGGTAAGACGCAACTGCGCATCAGCGAAACTGAAAAATATGCTCATGTGACGTTTTTCTTCAGCGGTGGGCGTGAAGAGCCGTATGTAGGCGAAAAACGTATTCTGATTAAATCGCCTGATGTGGCAACCTACGACTTAAAACCAGAAATGAGCGCTTATGAAGTCACTGATGCACTCGTTGTAGCGATTGAGTCTGGTGAATATGATGTGCTCATTGTGAATTTCGCCAATGGCGATATGGTTGGGCACACTGGGATATTTAGTGCAGCCGTTAAAGCCGTTGAAGCATTAGATGTCTGCGTGGGTCGCGTCTATGATGCTGTGACAAAAATGAAAGGACATATGCTGATCACAGCTGATCATGGTAATGTCGAACAGATGATGGATTATGACAGTGGTCAGGTACACACCCAACATACCACTGAGCATGTTCCGCTAATCTATGTCGGAACTGAGAAAGCGACTGTACGTGAAGGTGGAATACTTGCAGACATTGCGCCTACAATTCTCTCATTGATGCATCTGCCAATTCCTGCGGAAATGACAGGACATTCGCTACTTGTGCCTTCGGCTGACTAAACCAACGTATTTAAACTGTTGTTAAGGCTATTAGCAGTTAAAAAGAAAGTGTGGATGTTGAATTGCGTTTGATGATGTGACTTCCATGACAAGTCACATCCCTTTTCATCTTCGTATGAGTGCTGCACATGGCTTTGTTTGTCAAAACTAGGTTCACGACAACGGATTTACCTCAATCACAAGAACGCAACTGGGCTAAACGACAAATTTCCGAAGCGACATCCGTAGCGAAAACAGCATCAGCATTGTTCGCAGCATTGTTGACCCTTTATTTCTCGATCAAACAAAGCAGCGCTGCAACAAGCGTCGATAAATCAGCACAACCACCCTCTTCTGATTCAAGTACAACAAACAGCACACCCACCGATGCTGCGCCATTACCCATCGATGCCATGCGTCGTTTTGTCGATGTATATGAAAAAGTCAGAATGAACTACGTTGAACCTGTCAGCGATGATGTTTTATTTGATAATGCGTTGAAAGGCTTACTCAACAACCTCGATCCTTATTCCGACTTCTTGGATGCACAAACCTATGATGCGATTGTTGATTTTACCGATGGCGAGCTTGGACAAACTGGTCTAATCGTACAGCCTGTATCCACATCATCAGATCAAGATCAAAGCAGCGACAAAACTAACGATAAAGCCAACGATAGAATCATGCCTGTCGGTGTGCAAAGCGCTCCCCAATGGCAAATCACCAGTGTACCTAAAGGCTCACCAGCTGCAAAAGCTGGCGTTCAAGTCGGGGATATTTTGCTAAAAATTGATGGAAAAAGTGTCAAATCACTGAGTCAAGGCGACATCGAACAAATGCTGCGCGGACCGAGAAATAGTATTGTTCGCTTATCAGTCATGCAAGCTGGTAAGCATGCGCGTGATGTCCGTGTTTTATTGGCTATTCCAGAAGACAATGCAGTCAAAGCACTCATTCAGCCCGATGGAATCGTGGCGTTACAGTTAAGAGCTTTTCAAACTCAAACAGGGACACAGATCGCTGACGTATTGGATCCATTATATAAAAATGGAAAGCTAAAGGGCATTGTCCTTGACTTACGCGATAATCCTGGTGGATTGCTGACTGCGGCGATTGAAGTGGCAAATTTCTTTTTGAATGATGGTTTGATCGTCTATACACAGGGACGAAGTGAACCTGAGAAGTACTATCGCGTTCTCACCTCGGAACGTTATCCAAACATTCCTGTTACGATTTTAATCAATCACTACTCTGCATCAGCGGCTGAAGTCTTGACAGGCGCCCTACGTGATCACAATCGTGCGACAATCTATGGAATGACAAGTTACGGCAAAGGTTCGGTACAAAAGATTTGGCCAATTGGTCAAGGACGCGCCATCAAAATGACCGTTGCGCGCTACTACACGCCTAATGGTCGCATGATTGAAGGTACAGGCATCACACCAGATGTCGTTGTTCCTGAAGCAGAAACTAAACCTGTTCGTAGCAATGGAGACACTATCGACCCACAAGATATTGCGCTGATGAAAGTCGCGACCGCGTTACATAATAAACTCAAACTCGATCCAATAACTACGTCACAAAACAAAAATGCCGCAGTTAAATCCACGACCACCGCGCCTACTAGTATTTCAAATACAGTGTCATCAATACCCGCAGGCGTAAAGAAATCAGTTCAACAGAGACCACACTCTGCCATAGCGGCAAATACGGGAATTAGTGAGAATACGAATTAATCGATTATAAAAATAATCCGATACAAATTCTCTATTTTCCCCAAAGTAACTACTCGCCGACTTTAACATCACCTTCTAAATCAATATCCGCATCATCAGCATCCAAATCAGTTCCCAACCCAAGTTTTTTGAGTCGATAACGCAGTGATCGGAAAGACATCCCCAGTTTTTTCGCCGCGGCGGTACGATTCCAAAGACTTGCATCTAAGGCTTGTTGAATAATATGCCGCTCGATTTCTTGTAAATAGACCTCTAGACCTTGGGAAGGCAGATTCTTCAATGAAGGAATAGCATTCAAAGCAACACCTGTTGAACTACTAACGGCAGCACTCTGTGACACATTTTCACCGAGACGCGAAATAGGGCCAGAGGTTGCTCCAAGTTGATGCATATCGTTCAACTTGAGATGTTCAGGCATGATCATGCCGTCATCGCACAACGTTAGAGCTCGCTCCAGTGTGTTCTGTAACTCACGCACATTCCCAGGGAACCCATAACTAAGAAGTTGTTGTTGCGCAGCTTTTGAGAGTTTCGGTGAGGTAATCCCCCAGTCACTGCATAAGCGCTGTAAGAATGTATCGGCTAATAATAAAATGTCATCACCGCGTTCACGCAAAGGTGGCACTTGCACCTCAATCACATTGATTCGATAAAACAAATCTTGGCGAAATCCGCCAGCATTCACTTGTGCTTGTAAATTCTTATGAGTTGCACTGAGTAAACGAATATCAACAGGAACTTCTGCTTGAGTACCGATTGGTCGGACTTTCTTTTCCTGGATTGCGCGCAATAATTTCACTTGCATCGCAAGTGGCAAATCAGCAACTTCATCTAAAAATAGCGTACCGCCATGTGCCGATTGAAATAGCCCAAGCTTATCTTCACTCGCGCCAGTAAAACTGCCTTTTTTATGACCAAAAAATTCACTTTCCATTAATTCAGCTGGAATCGCACCACAGTTCACGGGAATAAATGCGCCACTACTGCGCGGACTAAGCAAATGGATTAAACGCGCGACGACTTCTTTACCTGTCCCAGATTCACCACTGATATAAACAGGTGCTTGTGAACGCGCAAGCTTAGTCAGCGTCGCGCGCAGACTTTGCATCACAGGCGCTTTACCAATGAGGAGATTTTCGCTGAGTTGGGCTTCTGCATTCGCAGCAGGCGATGGCGCATTGACCTGCAGGGCACGCTCAACTAATGTACGCAATCTCGCCAGTTCAACAGGCTTACTGACAAAATCAAATGCCCCTTTTTTCAAGGCATCAATCGCGACATCCATACTGCCATAGGCAGTAATCACGGCAATCGGCATACTAGGATAATCACGTACAACATCTGCAACCAGTGTTAAACCACTACCATCAGGCAAGTTCAGATCAGTCAAACAAAAATCAAAATTTTGCCGCTTTAACCAATGCTGCGCTTCTTTGAGCGTCCCTGCTGTTTCGGCGTCAATTCCCATGCGAAGCAATGTCATCCGCATTAGGGTTAATAAGTCTTCTTCATCATCAACGATGAGTGCAATCGGGCGTGTCACAAAAGAGTCCTTTCCAAAGAGTCAAGTCACAAACTAACATCAGATATTCATGTATTGATGTGAACATGTTGGCAATAGAGCATGCTATTGCATTTTATTTTAAGGATGCAATCAATTTTTCACTAAGTTTTCTTGACGCCCCCATTCTCGCTGCGATAATGCTAAATTGCATCCTGCTTAGGCCGTTTATTTTAGTTGCCGATTTTAAAAGCAGCATAGCCTCAGTATATGACACAATTAGCAAAACTTGTTCGACGCGAACACTACTTTTTTAGAGGCACGACAACCGCATGACAGATGCTCCCGCAACGGCGACGACAGCTCAACCCATCGCACAGGCCGATCAGCAATCAGCGCATTTGTCAGTACTACTCCATGAAACGATTGATG
>JASLFQ010000031.1 GCA_030150595.1 Aquirhabdus sp. | reverse complement strand
ATAAATACCCACGCGATCGAGTTGCGTGACTTTTTGTCCTAAGACATTGCCCAGTTCATCGGTGTACTGCCAGCCATCTTGTTTTTGTGCAGTATGGAAACTACGAATACGCGCCGCTGCCAGCTCAAGCGCTGTTCTGATCTCTGGATCAAGCGCTTCAAAAGCAGCTTTCAATGAGGCCTGCGTCAACTCCAGTTCGGCAAAAGTTTGCGCTGGATGCTGATCGAATTGTTGGGTTAATTTGAGGATATGGGCATTCCCATGGGTACAGACGTCATGGATGATTTGATCCACCGTCTGCACCAACGCAGCATCATTCACCGTTTCAAAGGCGAGCAAACCGTTCAATTGCTCATCAAAATTAACATCCGCACTCGACAGGCGACGCATCATAAACCGCATCCACTTTTAGATCACTAAGGGCGCAATTTTAACTGGTTTCACGAACAATGTGGGATGAGTTGCTGCGTTGATTTACATATTCAAAGACTAATCTGAAAAATGAATCAGATAAGTATCTATAAATCTTAGTCATATTTCTGCAATATTTGTATAAAAAGTAGTAGATTTTCAGAATAAGACAAATTACGATCAAGATGCTTTGCACCAGATTAGGGCGCAAAGTTCTCTCAATAACAATGCAAAAAATGGAGCTTTATATGACATTTCAGATCACGAAAATCACCGCCATAATGCTCGGTTTGAGCATCAGTGCAGCATCATACGCAGAAGACATGATTAAGGTTGATAAAGACTACAAACTGGATGCCACACTGAGTTATTTATTAAACAGTACCAGCGACAATGGTACGACAGACACAAAACAAAGCCTTGCAGGTAGCATTGATTTTCAAAAGATGCTCAACGCAACTTGGGGCGAAGAGTTCAAAGCAACTGCCGTCAACAGCTCGGATAAGAACGACTCAGCAAATAATGTCGCACAATATCTCGCTTTCGGAAAATTGACACACAGTGAAGGCACCTTCTATGAATTTGGCAAACTGCAATGGGAACGAGACTTAACCAGTGCATTTGCTGATCAGACCTCAGCAACCCTCGGCTTAGGCAGAGAGTTATATAAAGATCAAATACAACTCTTGACGGGTGAACTAGGCGCTGGTGTTCGCTATGACATCGATCGTGCACCACCACAAGATACCAAAACTGAAGCGATTGGCACAGTCGCCGCACATTACGAGCGTCAACTACTGCCGACAACGCGCTTTACACAAGATCTTGGCTTTGACTATGGATCATCGGCCAACACCATTCGCTCACATAGCGCTTTGGCGGTCATGATGTCAGATAAACTATCCGCGCAATTGAGTTTTGATTACAAAAAAATCAACTCAGATATTGGTGGCTCAACCACAACGCTGACAGCCGTAGGTCTGAAATATAGTTACTAAAACTTAGACTGCTATTCTTTTAAAAAGTCGCACTGGTTAAAGCAAGTGCGACTTTTTATTGCCACCTGACCAAGAGCGATACATATTTTCTGGTAACATCGATCACGCTTCATAGCGAAGCTTAAGACAATAATCGCAACCAGAAGGCATCCAAAAATGGCTTACGACTCCCAGAATATCTTCGCAAAAATCCTCCGTGGCGAAATTCCTTGTACCAAAGTTTACGAAGATGAGCACACGTTTGCCTTTATGGACATCATGCCGCAAGCAGATGGTCACACTTTAGTCATTACCAAAGAACCTGCTGAAACCATCCTCGACTTGTCACCAGCAGGTGCTGCCGCGTGGATTCATAGCGTGCAAAAAGTGTCGAAAGCGGTCAAAACTGCGATGGGCGTTGATGGTTTTGTGCTGATGCAATTGAATGGTGCCGCCGCAGGACAAAGCGTTCCGCATGTGCATTTCCACATTATTCCCAGCTCTCTAGGCGCGCTCATGAAACGTGCACATGGTGCTCAGATGGGTGATATGCAGCAGATTCAAGGTTTTGCGGATAAGATTAAAGCAGCGTTGGCTGAGTAAGAAAGGAAAGCTCCTTCCCCTTCAAGGGGAAGGTTGGGATGGGGATGGCTTTAAAGCAAAGATCAAAAGCTCCCCTACCTAAATCCTCCCCCTCAGGGGAATACTTCAAAGCAAAAAGCACATTACATCAAACAATCGCCGCTTCAATCCCCGCCAAAATCGGACTCAGCACGGCTTGCTTACGCTTATAACTCGCTTTATTCACAATCAAGCGCGATGAAATCTGCGCAATCACATCAAATGGTGCAAGACCATTAGCACGCAACGTATTACCTGTATCCACCACATCCACGATCAAATCACCCAAGCCAACCAACGGCGCGAGTTCCATTGAACCGTAGAGCTTAATCACATCCACTTGCTCACCGCGACTCGCGTAATACTGACGTGTCAGATTGATATATTTCGTCGCGATCTTTAAACGACCTGCTGGTTTTTCCCATTTGCCATCCGCATCAACACGACCCGCGGTCATAAGACGACAATTGGCAATTTTCAGATCAATCAATTCATAAACGTTTTGTGCGCCGTATTCCATGAGTACATCTTTGCCCGCGACACCAATATCCGCTGCGCCATTTTCCACATACGCAGGTACGTCACTGGCGCGTAGAATCAAGATTCTAACCAATGGATGAGTGGTTGGGAAAATCAGCTTACGGCTTTTATCAGGATCTTCCAGCAACTCAATCCCAGCATTTTTAAGCAACGGCAGCGTTTCTTTCAAAATCCGCCCTTTGCTCAATGCCAGCGTTAAGCCATGATCAAAGTTGCCCATTACGGCATCAGCATTTGCATCGGTCATTTACTTTACTCGTTCAATCACAGCACCTAAGCCGCGTAATTTTTCTTCAACATGTTCATAACCGCGGTCGATATGATAAATCCGATCCAAAATCGTCTCACCTTGCGCCGTCAATGCAGCAAGAACCAATGACATCGACGCACGTAAATCAGTTGCCATCACAGGCGCCGCTTGGAGTTTTTCTACGCCCGTCACAATTGCGGTATGACCATCTACCTGAATTTTTGCGCCCATCCGTGACAGTTCAGGCACATGCATATAACGATTTTCAAAGATCGTTTCAATGATCGTGCCCGAACCTTCAGCGATGGTGTTCACGGTCATCATTTGCGCTTGCATATCAGTTGGGAACGCAGGATGTGGCAAAGTACGGAAACTCACCGCTTTCGGTCGTTTACCACGCATATCAAGTTCAATCCAATCTGCGCCGGAAGTAATCGTTGCGCCCATCTCTTCAAATTTCAGCAATACAGCATCGAGCAAATGCGGATCGGTATGCGTGGTGCGCACACAACCGCCTGTCATCGCAGCAGCAGCCAAATACGATCCCGTTTCGATCCGATCGGCAACGACACTGTAATCAACGCCATTTAACGATTCGACGCCATGCACGATCAATTGATCAGAACCAATGCCTTCAATTTTCGCGCCCATTTTGACTAACATATTCGCCAAATCAGTCACTTCTGGTTCGCGCGCACTGTTATCTAAGATCGTTGTACCTGCGGCTAAAGTCGCTGCCATCAGAATATTTTCAGTGCCGCCAACTGTCACCATATCGAACGACAAACGCGTGCCTTTCAGACGACCATCGACTTTTGCATGGACATAGCCATTTTCAACGCGAATTTCGGCACCCATTGCCTCAAGTGCCTTGAGATGTTGTTCAACAGGGCGTGAACCAATGGCACAACCACCAGGCAGAGACACGGTCGCTTCACCATAACGTGCTAACAATGGCCCTAACACCAAAATCGAAGCACGCATCGTTTTCACCAACTCGTACGGTGCAAAACGACTGTTCAATGTACTCGCATCGACATGTACAGAACCATCCGCTTTATTCCGCTGGACAGTGATACCGAGACTTTCCAACACCTTAATCAAGGTCGAAACGTCTTTTAAATCAGGCACATTACTTAGTGTAATCGGTGTACTTGCCAAAATTGTTGCAGCAAGCAGCGGCAATGCGGCATTTTTTGCGCCTGAAATCCGTACAGTGCCGTTTAAACACGCGCCACCTTGAATCCGAAATTTATCCATTGTTTAGACTACTACCTGCTATGACTTGCGACGATTTTCATTTTAATAAAATGCTGTCCAAGCAGTATGTGCTTGGCGCAGTCGCTAAATCGGTTAATAAATAAGAATTGTTTAAATACAAATCTGCGCAGCATTAGCCAAACAAGCTTGCTTTACGCCACTCTTCAGGCGTCAACGCACGAATCGTTACGGCATGCACTTCGCCACTTGCAATATAACTCCCAAGCGGCGCATACACGGCTTGCTGACGCGCAACTGGACGTTGTCCTTCAAACTGCACATCCACCAAACGCACTTCAAACTTGCCCGCTTGGCCTGATGTAGCAATGTCTGCATTGGGGAATGCTGCTTGTAGAAGCTCGTGTAACTTTGTAGGAGTCATATTGTCAGGAGTCATGCTGCCACTCTAATATAGTATAAGAAATAAATTAACCAAAGAAGGTTAGCGCGTGTGTAAGGTATAGTCCAGCCAATCATGTCATCATTGCTTTCGATTGACTTTAAAAGCCTTGCCTTGCAAAAATATCAACATTCTTTGTCACGAATCTGACTACACACTTAAGCCACAGCGATATCGACAAAAAAAGTGGGACACATATGAAAAATTCTGCCGAGCTATTATATCAAATTCGTGGACTCTCGCGCAGCGTTGTTGCCTTCGTCTTTTTTTATCAAGGCGTCATCCCAAAACTACTTTTACAGATGAACTTGTCATCTGAAACATCTTTTTTTAATCACGCTTGGCTGCACTACCTGAGCGGCGTCATTGATA
>JASLFQ010000025.1 GCA_030150595.1 Aquirhabdus sp. | reverse complement strand
TTGGTAGGACCTTAGATGAGCTAGATGCGCTTGAAGATCAGTCGATGGAGTTGGCAGAGCAGCAAGCCGCATTTGCGATAGATGCGCAAGTTTGGGCGAAATCTGGATTCTTGGCAGCATGGCAACGCATCGCATCGCGATGCGTTGCCATGCTGCCAAGAATCCAGATTTCGCCCAAACTTGCGCATCTATCGCAAATGCGGCTTGCTGCTCTGCCAACTCCATCGACTGATCTTCAAGCGCATCTAACTCATCTAAGGTCCTACCAATCAAAAGCCCAGACAGCGCACGCCTAAAATAATCCTCACGATAGGGTGACAGCATCAGTTGCATAATCGCCGCGAGATCGTAGGTCAAAGAACTACGAAACACGCTGGTTTTCGATTGACGCCACACAGGAATATTTGCCTTCTGCAACTCACCTTCAACAATACTCAACTCACGATGCGAACCCGCTAAGACAGCAATATCTTGCGGCACGACAGCCTTCTCATCGATGAGCAAACGACCCTGTTCACTCGCTTTCAGTAACTCAATAATGCGATATGCGGTTTGACTGAGTTCATCCGTTTCATCTGTCAGTTGAACAAAACGCAGTGGGATAGGATTCTCAATACCCTCATCAATCAGCGGCGCATGATTGCGATCCGCAGGCGATACTTCGGGATACTCAACACCATCACCCAGCGTTTCATTCTCGCAAAAGAACGCATTAACGGCTTGTACTAACGGCGCAACCGAACGCTGATTTTGATCTAACGCATGCACGCTGCCTGACAGATCGACTTGCTCTTTTGCCGACAAATAAGTGTGAATATCTCCACCGCGAAAACCATAAATCGCCTGCTTCGGATCCCCAACCAAAATCAAACACGGCGTGTCTGGATCGGATAAATTAAACTGATGATCCGCAATCGCTTGTTGAATGGGCTGACGATAAACCAATTCAATGACTTGATCTTGATCACTATTGGTATCTTGAAACTCATCGACCAACGCAATCGGATAACGATGACGAATCTGTTGTGCCAACGCTTGCCCTGATTCACCTTCTAGCGCTTTCGCCAACGAATGCATTTGCGCGGCAAAAGTCGTTTCGTTCAATTCAGCTAATAAATTTGGCAAATGCTCGCGCACATAAACCGAAATATGATGATGTAAATGGGATTGTGCACGTTTAAGACTATTTGAAAGCTCACGACGAATCAGAACAAAATCATTCACAATGTGTGTTTGTGATGAATTGAGATGAGCCTGAATCCAGTCCAAGCCATTGCCATCTTTATTAAAATTGGTATGAAATTTTTGCTCTTCAAAAATACTCAGCAACTTCATTTCTGGACATGATTCATCAATCGTCAATAAGTCGTCTAAAGTGATCGTTTGCATCAATTTGACGAGTGCTGGAAACGATTCATGATGTTTATCAAAAATCCGTTTTCCATAATAATAAGGCTTTGCACGCTGCCAAACATCTAGCCAACTTGACCAATCCACATCTCGAATCTTTGCTTGAAACGTCGTCAAAGCATCTGGCTCGAAACCAAAATCTGCTACAGGCGCAATTTCAGCACTTAGAAAATTGAGCGTTGTACTGACGACACCAGCATGATCGTCAATGTCAGTAATTGAGTTCGTCAGAACCAACATTTCAATCAAGCGCGGATCTTGCTGACTACGCCATTGTCTCAGCGCATCATGAATCAGCTGCTGCTTTAACTCTTCCTCTTGCTCACTAATTTCACGCGGCTCGCCTTGCCCTGTATCGAAAGCAAACTCGCGCAAAATCTTTTGACAGAAACTATCTAAAGTATTGATAAACAATTCATCAAACGTGTCCAACGCCAGCTTTAATTGTGCAACTGCCTCTTTCTTTTCTTTAGGCGAGAGTTTGGCTAACACATACAAACCCAGCACATCCTTGTCTTGAGCCGCCTTATGTTGGGCACGAGGAAGATCCACAACGGCAATCTGCATTAACAACCAGATTTCTTGAATCCGTTTACGAATCCGATCTTGCAACTCCGCTGCTGCTGCGCGAGTAAAAGTCGTCGCGACGATTTGCCTAGTCTGTAATTTTCGCTCGACCAACAAGCGCACAATCAATGCCGACAACGCCCACGTTTTGCCCGTACCTGCAGATGCTTCGATCAAATGCATACCAAACAATTCAAGGTCTAACGCTGGCGTCGCTGGAATGGTTGGCGCTGTTATATTGATTGTTGTCATTCGGATTTCTCCTGCGCGATTTCATCTTTGACAGATGTTTCTCGGACAATCGGTGCATATAACGTTTCTGCATAATGACTAAAAAAATGCTCAAACGCATGTTCTGGATTTTGCCCTTGCAGAATTAACTGCCAATCTGGATGCAAAGCACATTCGTCATTTTTATTGGGTGGAATATACGAATTGAAATCATTACCCATCCATTTTTTAAACAATGTCTCAAGTGATTTAACCTTCAGCTCTCCAGTTTTTTTATCAATTGAAAATGCCTCCAGTGTCAAACTCGGTGGTAAGGCAAAGGGTTGCTTCGCCTCGATTTGCCAAATATGCAACCAATTTTGTAAATGCTTTAACGCTACCGCAGCCTCAATCGGCGACGCCACCAAAGTCTGAGTGCTGTACACCGTAATCCGTTGACCACGGCTCTGCACCACATCATCGTCAGTTGTCTTACGCCAAACTTGCCATAACAAATGCTCTAACCAAAATCGCACGCGATGCCTACCGTTGCCACTACTCGCCGCTTGGCCGAGCCACATCGTCGCCCGATCATCGGTCGGTACACGAATTGAAATCTGCCACTCTTCAGGTGCAGTTGCATCAGGCAACTTTAACAAACGCTCTGTCAGCGGCGTGATCGCACCACCGTATTGCTGCATACGTGCCTCAATCACAACCTGCTCGCGTTCGCTTTTCTTCCAATACGCATCGCCAGCAACACCGACTGGCAACGCGGCAACCCATTGCGTCGATTGCAATTGTTTTTGATTCTGTTTCGATAATTGAAATTGATTGCGGAGTTGATACTCATCGAGTTTATTCAACGTCAATGGCTCAAATGGCGATAAACCTTCTTCCAAATATAAACGACCAATTCGCGCATGCATCAAAAAATGATTCGCTGGTTTCATCAAATCTTTTATTAATTGATCAGCTTTAATGGGGTTTTCAGGAACCTCATAATTAGCCGTTGTTGCAGGCGTAATCCACGCGGGTGAATGTGCCAGTTGATCAAGAGTCAGTTGTTTCGCCACTTCAAACCAAACCCCAGCTGCAGCTTGTGGATTGTTGGCATTAAAGTTTTCACGTTCAAAAGGTAATAGCGTATGTCGATGATGAATATAACGATCTAATGGTGAAACTAATTGTTGCCCATCATCCAAATCAATCTCTTGCGCCAAATGATCACGCAAAAAATCCATCAATTCTTGCACAGGTGCAGCAGGCAAACGTGGCTGGTCATCTTGCACATCTTGTCCGTTATAAAACAGCCAACACGCCTCAGAAGCGAGCAGTAGCGCATCCAAAAACGCCCCCAAATCATCTTCTGTCCGAGCACGATCACCAATCATGGGCGGCAATGCACCCATCAAATCAAAGGTATTCTTCTGTTCACGTTTCGGGAATTTTCCTGTGTCTAGATTTAATACAGCAATCAAACGATATGGCAGCGGACGCATCGTTCCCAAGCGCGCAAACGTCACACTTCCAGTTGGAACCGAACTTTGCATCGCTTGTGTTAGTGAGGTTTGCAGCTCTTCTAAAACAAAGCGTAATGGCAGTTGAATTTCGGTCTGTGCAACTACTTTTTCATTACCATTTTCATCAGCATGAGCCTTGGCAACCAGCGCAGCATTGGCATTTTTCTCCATGTCATCCAAGGCTTGGATAATACTCGTCCAACCACGCGTGTCACGCTGGGATGCAAATGCCTGCTGTAACTCTGTGCGTAATATTGCTAACCACTCCGACACGCTACGCTGGATTAACAACTGTCCACGATGTTGATTGAGTTCCTGATAAAGCTGTTCCAGAACCGCAACCAACTCAAAATCATCCCGCATCAACGTCGTCATTGGCAAACAATCGACATACATGGTATCGACGGGCATTGCCATGCCGAGAATCAATCGATCCAGCGCAAAACGCAAAGTGAAACGAACATCCGCATCATGCGACAGCAACGTGCGACTCAGATGCTCGCCATCAAATCCACGACGAAAACCCGCCTCAACCAACATCTCGCCCACACGTGTCACTTGGTCGACGCTTAAACCATAACTTTGTTGCACGGGCAGCAACGCCAACCAATCCAGCAACGTTTCACACGATAAACGTCCCGCTAATAAATTAAAACGTCCCGTTAATGCCTGCCACAGCGCATCCACTTCTGGCGAAGTCAGACCCGTAATTTCAATCGGCACATGAATTTCAGCGCGTAAATCATAGGAAACACTTGATGGAAAGACTGCACGAATTAGCGGCGCGACGTCATTCAAATCGGGGACAAGAACGAGAATATCACTCGGTTTACGTTGTTCATGTGCAGCAACATCAGCGCCTAACCATTGAATAATTTCTTCGCGCAGCACTTCCAGTTGACGTAAAGTTGAATGGCAAGCATGAATTGCTAATGAATGATCCGCTGGATCAAATTCCCAGTCTTTGACATTGGATAAATCTAGGGCGTGCTGCTGGATATGTTGTAAAACACTCGGTGACTGTTCTTGTTGAGGTTGCACGAACGCATCTTGCCAAATCTCTTGTACACCTTGAAATGGTTCGCCCTCGACAAACTCGCCACCCGCCAACTGCACCAGCAACTTAAACACATCTCGCGCCTGCTTACCCATTCGCGTCAACAATGGATGCGTTTCGCGTAACTCCGTGCCATCGCCATGCTCACTCTGGCGACGCTGTAACCAACGCGCGTCAACCAAATCCGCCCAATATTCTTGCGATGGGTTGTAATGCAACAACGCCACATCGACATATTGCGCGAGCTGACGCAGAAACATCAGCTCCGCAGGCGGCAACTGAATCACCGTAAAGATCGTCACACTACGCGGCAACTTTTTAATCAAACTCGGATCAGCTTTCAGCGCCGACCAAAAACGCATCACTTCTGCTTCACGTTGCTCAAATACGTCTTTAAATAATGTTTTCCATAGCCATGCCTGCCAGATCTGCATTTCTGCATAACGCTCAATGAGCCACTCTGGTTTGTCTTTACACAAAACTTTTAGATCGAGAAACTCACCTTGCCCCCACACGCGCAACCAATCAGCGCGATAAGTCACGTAGCCTGCAAATACTTGTGCAATTTGTGATGACAATACCCAAATATGCCGTTTCACCTCGGCATCATTGTCAGCCTGATGAGTGCTTTTATGACTGTGACTTTGTTGACCAACAATTTTCTTCAGTAAAAAATTTAGCGCATTGATGGCATCAATATCTTTGTTTTGTGGCAAATTCTTATTGTCTGAACTTTGAAATGCTTGGCTGTAAATTTGCCAAATGTACGCAAAGATTTGCCAGCGCATAATGGATGCTGATAGTGGCGCTTGTGGTGCGCCATTGCCCAGCTTCTGCTCGGCATCGCGTTCAGCCAATCGTCCATACAAATCCCACTGAAACGTACCGAGAAAATCTGTTGAAACTTGCGACACAATACCTTGTGTACTCGCAAGATGTAGCTTAAGCCACACGCCAACGCCATGTGATGGAATCAGAATCTGACGCGGTTCAAACACACCAATCGGATGCTCGTCAAAGAACGCCAACATCTCATCGAACAGACTTTCAATACGTTGGCTTTGAATAATTTTCAGCATCTATCAGACTCAATTCTTTACGTAATTTTTGATTTAAAATCCGCGTCTCTTGCGCTATTCTCGAAAGCACTATATTGAGCGGCGCAAAACAAGTGACATCTAAACATGTTTTAGTGATCGTTTCATCTCAATGTGCCGAGTATGATGTTTTATCAAATAATTTAACGCTATAAATTAAACGCATTGCCTAGCTCACTCTGTTATACAACCCATAACATCTTATCTTCTTGCGGAAGGGTCATCACATGAAACTGAGCAACATCCCTAACACAATCGATCCAACACTGAATCTTGACGATATTCGCGAAGAATGCCTCGCACTTATGAAAAAACGTGCGTATATCTCAGCGGGTGTGTCAGCAGTTCCTGTGCCGCTTCTAGATGTTGCTGTTGATGCAGGAATGCTGACTCAACTTCTGCCTGAAATTAGCATCAAATTTGGTTTAGACACCGAAAAAATGGCTGCAATCAATTTTGCAACGGGTGATGTTCATTGGCGAGAATTGGGCAGTCGTAGTCTTGCATTCGCAGGCCTCGTCGCGACACGTGGTGCGACACGCATGACTATTCGTGGACTAGGAACTCGACTTTTGTCACGCCAAGTGGTGAAGTTTATTCCACTGGGCGGCCCAATCATCGCGGCAAGCATGGGCTACTTTGTCTTTAAAAAAATCACCACCGATCACATCAATGAATGCTACAAAGTCGCAAAAGAACTACAAACTGGCGTTAGCGGGACTGCAAAAAAACGATAACGGTAAAAATCGCTCCACCTATTGCGACTCGGACAGAACTATTTCCAACCGCCGATTCAACGACTCAAGCACCGCCAAACGCGCGGTGTATTTATCATCAGACGCCACAATGACCCAAGGTGCATCAGCAGTATTGGTATGCGCAAACATATCGGCTGCAGCCTGTAGATAATCGTCCCAACGCTTACGATTGCGCCAATCATCGGCCGTTATTTTGAACCGTTTGTGCGGCGTAGCTTGGCGCGCAGTAAATCGACGCTCTTGCTCTTCGCTACTGATCGACAACCAAAATTTGAGAATAATCGTGCCGCCAGAGGTCAAATCGCGCTCGAAACGATTAATTTCTTGGTAAGCACTTTGCCATTCTCCAGCTCGAGCCAGCCCTTCAATACGCTCCACCAAAACCCGCCCGTACCAAGATCGATCAAAAATTGCCAGACTTGTCATTGCACTATCTTGCACAGCAGGAAGCTTCGACCAGAATCGCCATAAATAAGGATGGCGCAATTCATGGGGTTCAGGCGCAGCAATCGGAAAAACTTGGTACTGTCTTGGATCTAGTGGCGCAACGACGCGGCTAATCGCGCCGCCTTTTCCTGCAGCATCCATGCCTTCAAAGACCAAGATAATGGATCGTTTGCCGCATTGATGAACTAGTTGCGCTAATTTCTTTTGCGTATCATCAAGGCGTGCTTTATAGATTTCTTTTTCAAGCGACGCAGTATCTGGTGAAAATAAAGGTGCAGGAATCTCCGCCAACTGCCAGCGCCTCGCTGCCGTTGCAACAGGTAAACGTGGCTCACGGAGTGCGCTCAAAACCACATGTCCAAACTCTAAATCCCGCGCATGAGGATCTTGGCAATCGATATCAATCCAATCCAATCCCAAATCAATACGAAGTTTCCTCAATTCGTCATACTGATCTTTATCACGCCAATCAAGTCCATGCAGATGCAACCACTGCTCTTCACTCTTTTTAACTGTATCAAGCCGCTTCTGTAATTTTTCCCATGATAAATCAAACCAGCATTTACAAATGGTCATCCCTTGGGCACGCAAATCCTGTTCAAAAGCATGTAAATGCTCAAGCTCGCGTTGGAAACGTGCACCAGTCATTCTAGGAACTTTCGAATCATCAACAGTGTCTTTATTTTTTTGCACTTTTCCATTCTTAAGTTTTTCTTCTTGTTTATATGCCATATGCGCTTGGAGCAAATCACCATACCAATTGCCAAATAAAATAACGACTTCACCTTTTTCTGGTAAGAGCGCTGCATCTTGTAGCCACACAGGCGAATGCGGTTCGACAGGCATTCGTGCCTTCACTTTAAATAATCGCGGATCAGCCCACTCACGAAGCTTCTTGAGCGCCTCACCTTTCCCCGCAAGCTCAATTCCGCTCATTAAAATCAGCACACCACGCCCGCGCGGTTTATTTCGCGTATCACGTAGAGCATATTGTGCTTCGATCAACGCCAGCCTAAGACTTTCTGGACTATGACGCCCTTCCGAGGAATAGCCATGCGTATTGGGTTCAGATGTTATGCCATTTTTCGCCACAACCTCTGGCAATTTGGTCAATGTTTTTGCATCTGATGTCGTTACACTCATGATGGCCCCTTCCTTTTGAGTCGTAAAATTAACCGCTGAGTACAGCAATACGTTCCGTGTACTATTTTGCTATTGCCTTTCCTGTCGGCTTAGGATAAAAAGTCGAACGGTACTACCCAGTACCATATGTACTTATATTAAGCCCATACTTTAGGGTGCATCTCCATAATCCTGACTTTTAACCTATTTTACGAAAAGAATGCTTATGTCCAGTTTTGCACCCATGATACAAATACTCGCTCGCTATCGCGCGCTTGAGTTCCATCATAATCCGCAACTTGCCGCGCGGCTATCTGCGATACAAAACTGGCAAAAAAAACGTATGCAGCACATACACGCTGAACTTTTTTCAGTCCCTGCACATCATTTAATGACGCGCTACTTTCTCGATCAATTGTATGGTGGTCCAAACTTCAATGTATTGGCAGACGAATGCGAACGCATACTAAATGCAGCAAAAGCATTTGAAGGATTATTCCCTGAAAGTGCTGTACGTACAGCGATTAAAGCCACAGAACTTGCTGTACTCGCCATTGAATTAGATCAACAACTTGCACAGTTAATGGATCACGATTTATTCGACGATTATCAAGATTCTTCGATCAATGACACTCAGGTCATTCAACTCTACCGACAAGCAGATCAGGCAGAAGCACGCTTTCGCCAACTTGACCTACTGGATGAGCTTGGACTGAACCTTGACAAATATGTACGTTCCAAGCTCGTGCACAGTATTTTCAAACTGTCTAAAGGGTTATCACAGCGCTATAAACTCAATGCCTTATACAGTTTTACTGATGAAGGTTTTATGGCAATGAAACCACTCCAATCCGCCAAAATCTTTATTGGAGAGTTCACTCAA
>JASLFQ010000213.1 GCA_030150595.1 Aquirhabdus sp. | reverse complement strand
AAATTTATGCCTGTTATACAGTCTTCTAAATGCGGCGTTTTTGTGCTTTAATATGCCCTCAATTTTTAGCGGCAGTGCCCGTGATCCGGGACTGTCTTAGCTCGTATTCTTACGATAAGGCCTCACCATGACCCAAGTGATAGCTTCTAATCCTCCAGCATTCGTTCGCCACACCAAGCTTATCGCTTGGGTGGAACAGATCGCCGCACTGACCCAACCTGACCGCATTGAGTGGGTTGATGGTAGTGATGAAGAGAATCAACGCCTACTTGATCTGATGGTCAGTTCAGGCACCATGAAAAAATTAAATGAAGCCAAACGTCCTGGTTCGTACTTAGCATTATCGAGCCCTTCTGATGTGGCACGTGTTGAAGAGCGCACCTTTATTTGCTCTGAGAAAAAAGAAGACGCTGGCTCAACCAATAACTGGGCAGCACCTGCAGAGATGCGTGCAACTTTGAATGGTTTGTTTGAAGGCTGTATGCGTGGTCGTACCATGTATGTCGTGCCATTCTCAATGGGCCCATTGGGCAGCCACATTGCACACGTTGGGATTGAGCTCAGTGACTCTCCTTATGTTGTGGTCAATATGCGCATCATGGCGCGTATGGGCAAAGAAGTGTACGACGTACTCGGTACGGATGGTGAGTTTGTGCCATGTGTTCATTCTGTTGGCGCGCCGCTCGCAGCGGGTCAAGCTGATGTGAAATGGCCATGTAACGACACTAAATATATCGTGCATTACCCAGAAACTCGTGAAATCTGGTCGTTCGGTTCAGGTTACGGCGGCAATGCATTGCTCGGTAAGAAATGTTTAGCACTGCGTATCGCATCTGTGATGGGTCGCGATCAAGGTTGGTTGGCTGAACATATGTTGATTTTGGGCTTAACCAGTCCTCGTGGTGAAAAACACTACGTTGCGGCAGCGTTCCCATCTGCATGTGGTAAGACCAACTTTGCCATGTTGATTCCACCAGCAGGCTTTGAAGGCTGGAAAGTGGAAACTGTCGGTGATGACATTGCTTGGTTAAAACCAGGTGCTGATGGTCGTCTCTATGCGATCAACCCAGAAGCAGGTTTCTTCGGTGTTGCACCAGGCACTAGCGAAAAAACCAATCCTAACTGTTTGGCAACATTGTACAAAAACGTGATTTATACCAACGTTGCAATGACTGAAGACGGCGATGTGTGGTGGGAAGGCTTGAGCAAAGAAGCACCAGCTAACCTGACTGACTGGAAAGGTCAAGCATGGTCAAAAGATTTGGGTACGCCAGCTGCGCATCCAAACTCACGCTTCACTGTTGGCGCTAACCAATGTCCATCAATCGATGCTGACTGGGAAAATCCAGCAGGTGTGCCGATTTCTGCATTCATCTTCGGTGGTCGTCGTGCAGACACAGTGCCGTTAGTCACTGAAGCATTCGACTGGGTGGATGGCGTGTATAAAGCGGCTACCATGGGTTCAGAAACGACAGCTGCTGCGGTTGGTAAACAAGGTATCGTTCGTCGTGATCCGTTTGCGATGTTGCCATTCTGTGGCTACAACATGGGCGATTACTTCCAGCATTGGTTGAATGTTGGTGAAAAACTGCAAGCAGCAACCGCTGTCAGCGGTGCAGCAATGCCTAAGATTTTCAACGTCAACTGGTTCCGTCGCAATGAAAACGGTGACTTCGTATGGCCTGGTTTTGGTCAAAACACTCGCGTTCTTGAGTGGATTGTTGATCGTTGCGAAAACCGTATCCATGCTGAAGAAACACCGATTGGTTATGTTCCAGCGTATGACGACTTGAACTGGACTGGTACAAACTTTAGCCGTGAAGAGTTCGAACAAGTGACTTCACAAGACCATGATCAATGGGTTGCTGAGTTAGAGAGCCATGAAGAGTTGTTCGATAAGATCGGCGCGGCATTGCCACAAGTTTTACGTGATCGTAAAGCACAATTGATCGCAGCGTTACACGCAAAGAAAGCATTAACTGCTTAATTTGATGTAGTATTATGAGTGTAAACAAAACCGTCTCACTTGAGGCGGTTTTTTATTGGGTTGAGTTGATGTTTTCTAAAATGAATTAGTGGGTTGTTAAGTATCTACAATTGCTGAGTATACGACTCTATTTTTTAAGCTGAACTAATATTTATTACGAAATATAAGTGCTATTTTACTACTGAGAATAGGAGGACAATACGATCATTGTTGAATAATGAATTCCTATTCTTCATGATCAATAGCCATTCTTGAACTATAAAATTAGGCGACAATCCTGCGTTTTTATATTGAGGAGTTCAGCAATGACCGACTTATTTGCACTATTCACTCAATATGGTGCGTTTGGTGTTTTCTTTGTGGTGCTCTTTGTTCAGCTTGGATTACCGATACCTGTTTTGCCTTTGCTGTTGCTCATGGGTTCTATTGCCGTGGGCAATCCTCAACTGGGCCTGGCTTCTTTATTGCTCGCAATCATTGCTTCTCTATTAGGCGACTTTGTCTGGTATTCGGCTGGACGTCATTTTGGGCATCGAATTTTGCATCTTTTATGTCGTATTTCACTTTCACCAGATTCTTGTGTACGGCAATCTGAAACCCACTTTAGTCGTTGGGGCGTTGCAACATTGGTGATCGCCAAGTTTATTCCAGGATTGGCAACGTTAGCACCTCCTTTAGCAGGTGCATTAGGATTGCGTCGTTCAAGTTTTTTCATATTTAGTACGGCTGGCGCGGCGCTTTGGGCGGGAACGTGGTTAGTCGTCGGAGCGATTTTTCATCAACAAATTAATGGGATCTTAGTCACGATGACTGAGTTTGGTAAAACTGCTGTACTCGTGATATGCCTACTTTTATTGGCTTATGTGATATTTCGGTGGTGGCAACGCTATCGAATTAAAGTTTTTGCAAGACAAACAAAAATAACGCCTAAAGAACTTGCCGAACTACTCAAGCAAGAGCAGCTTCCCTTGATATTTGATGCGAGATCTTCATTGGCTAAGAGTATGGATTTAGAGCGGATTATTGGTGCTCGTCCATTAGATCCTAAGTCGCTTGCGGAAACGATTGCAGATATTCCATTTAGTCAAGTAATGGTGGTTTATTGTTCCTGTCCGAATAATGATGTCAGTGCCGTTCAAGTTGCAAGGCAGCTTAAAAAGCGAGGATATACGCAGGTGCGATCTCTACAGGGTGGAATCGATGCATGGCGCGCAGAGGGGTTTTCTGTTGAATACTATGAAAGTGCTGAGCCGCAGGTGTTTGAGGTAGAAGCCCATCCTAAATTTTAATTGGCTTTATTAATTGTCACATTCATAGCATGAACTTATCAGCGTCAACCTTTTGAGTCGGCTATACTATCCCTCATGTCTGATTTTTGTTTTTAGGATTTATCTATGTTCCTTCGTAATTTTACAGGTGCGTTGGTTGCGACCTCACTGACGGCATGCGCGTGCTTGAGTCTGACGAGTTGTGGTCAGAAAGGTGAGTTGTATTTGCCTGCTAAAGATCCTTCAAAAGTAAGCATCGCAGAGCATAAAAATGCGAAGAGCAATTATATTTTTGGGTCGCATAAAGCGCCTGCATCGGCACCTGCTGCAACAGTTCCAACGGCTTCAGAACCAGCTGCAACACAAAGTGTGACCGGTGGTAGTGCATCATGAGTTTTACGAGAATAGATGGTGCGTTGCATGTAGAAAAATTATCGTTGGCAAAATTGGCAGCACAGTTTGCAACACCGTTGTATGTGTATTCACGTGCAGTATTGACAGCAAATTATTTGGCATTTGATCGTGCGTTTGATTTTATTGATCATCAAGTGTGTTTTGCGGTGAAGTCCAATTCCAATATTGGTGTGCTGAATATCCTTGCCAAGTTAGGTGCAGGATTTGATATTGTCAGTGGCGGCGAGCTAGAGCGCGTACTTGCGGCTGGCGGTGCGCCTGCTAAAGTTGTATTTTCAGGTTTAGGTAAAACTGAAGCTGAAATTGAACGCGCATTAAATGTTGGCATTGCATGCTTTAACGTAGAGTCGGCAGCGGAGTTGAGTCGTATTGATCGTGTTGCACAACGTTTGGGCGTCCGTGCACCTGTGTCATTACGTGTTAATCCAGATGTGGATGCACAGACACATCCATATATTTCGACAGGTTTAAAAGAAAATAAGTTTGGGATTCCGAGCGATACGGTATATGACGTTTATGCATTGGCTGCAAGTTTGGCGGGTATCGAAGTGGTCGGTATTGACTGCCATATAGGTTCACAGTTGACGACAACGCAACCATTTCAAGATGCGTTGGATAAAGTCATTGAGATGATCAAGAACTTGCAAGCGCAAGGTATTGGGCTCAAGCATATTGATATTGGTGGTGGTTTGGGTGTGAAATATCGCGATGAGACGCCGCCAACTCCCGCTGAATATGCCGCTGCTTTACGACCTGCGCTTGAGAAATTAGGGCTTAAAGTCTACATGGAGCCAGGGCGTGCAATCAGTGCAAATGCAGGTGTTCTGCTCACGACTGTGGATATGCTCAAACCAACCGCGCATCGTAATTTTGCGTTGATTGATGCGGCGATGAATGATTTGGTTCGTCCGTCACTCTATGGCGCATGGATGGATATTCAGCCTGTTTCAGCATCGAAGCATTCAGATGTCAAAGTATGGGATTTGGTCGGTTCAATTTGTGAAACGGGTGATTTCTTAGGTAAAGAACGTGAGCTTGCACTGGAAACAGGCGATGTACTCGCGGTGATGGGCGCTGGTGCGTATGGTTTTGTCATGTCGAGTAATTACAATACGCGTGGGCGAGCAGCGGAAATTATTGTGGATGGTGATCAGGCGCATGTCGTGCGTAAACGCGAGGTAGTCAATGAGCTCTGGGCTTTAGAGTCTTTAGTTCCTTAATAGCAGTCGCGCAGTAACTATTCATCAAAGCATTGAAGTAAGAGGAGTCCGTGATGCGTGTCGAATTTAGCAAAATGCACGGTTTGGGTAATGATTTCATGGTCATAGATCTAGTGAGCCAACAGGTTTCGCTTGAGCCAGAATTGATCCGCGGTTTGGCGAATCGCAATTTTGGTGTTGGTTTTGATCAATTATTGCTAGTTGAACCTCCAGAACAGCCTGACGTCGATTTTAAATATCGTATTTTTAATGCCGATGGTTCTGAAGTAGAGCAGTGTGGTAATGGCGTGCGTTGCTTTGCGCGTTTCGTCCATGAGCGTGGTTTGACTCGTAAAAAACTGATTCGTGTGGCGACTAAAAGCGGCATTGTTGAACCAGAGATCAATGACCAAGGCTGGGTACGCGTCAACATGGGCGCGCCAAAAGTGCACCCAAGCGAAATTCCATTTCTTGCTGATGCCGAAGCTGCAACTTATCTAGTTGAAGTCGGTACTCAACAAGTTGAACTTGATGTCGTTAATATGGGCAATCCACATGCGGTTATTCTGGTGGATGATATTTTGAAAGCGCCAGTGGAAACCATTGGCCCAGTGCTGGAAAGTCATCCACGGTTCCCTGCGCGTGTGAATGTTGGTTTCATGCAGGTTATGAGCCGTCGTGAAGTGTGTTTGCGTGTGTTTGAACGCGGTACTGGCGAAACTTTGGCGTGTGGTACAGGCGCATGTGCGGCTGTTGTGAGCGGGATTCGTCGTGGATTGTTGGATGCTGAGGTGCTCGTGCATTTACAGGGCGGTGATTTATCCATTGCGTGGCGTCCAAATGATGTGGTTTGGATGACAGGCCCAACGGCAACGGTTTTTGAAGGTGCGATTCATTTACCTGATTAGCCTCATTAATTTGGGATTTATGTATGAAAGCCATATTTGGATTGTTCGTCTAAATATGGCTTTATGTGAAACTTTGTTTGATCATGTGTCGGGCATATTGTGAGGATATTGATGAGTGGTATGCTCTGCTTTGGTGCAGACAATATTGCGTTGATACAGTTGAGATTGCGTTGATACAGTTGAGTGCTTCATGGCGGTCATGATGGCTTTCATGGATTGTAAAAATAAAATCGTTTGTAATGACTCGTTTGTATACTTTTGAAAAAGCATAATATTTATTCAAGTTGTGAATATGGGAGCGCATATTTTTCAACCATCTTTCTTCTTTATGTTAGTAGGACATATTAATCTTTGGGACGGCGTGCGTTATCACTGGTAAGACTGGTACTGACTTTGCATAGTTTAGAGGGTGCATCGATCTGATATAGATGAAGTTGCGAGTTCTGACGAGGTGTGATCATGATGGGTTCTCCGTTATTGAGTGTGGCAAATGCACTAGACGTCAATACATTGATTCAATCTG
>JASLFQ010000004.1 GCA_030150595.1 Aquirhabdus sp. | reverse complement strand
CACATTTGCTGAATTTCCCTGTAACGAATACGTTGATGGGTTTAGGCGCATTCCCGGCTACTGATCCACAGTTCGTGGGTATGCTCGGTATGCATGGTACTTATGAAGCCAACATGACGATGCATCACTCTGATGTGATCTTATGTATTGGCGCGCGTTTCGATGACCGTGTCACCAATAACACGGCAAAGTTCTGTCCTGATGCGAAAATTATTCACATCGATATCGATCCAGCGGCGATTTCAAAGACCGTCATGGCACATATTCCAATCGTTGGTGCAGTTGAACCTGTATTGGCAGAAATGCTGACACAGTTGAAGCAACTCGGTGTCAATAAGCCAAATCCAACTGAAATTGGCAATTGGTGGGCGCAAATTGATGAGTGGCGTAAACGTCATGGTTTACGTTATGACGCGTCTGATGACGGTCAAATGAAGCCTCAGCAAGTAGTTGAGATGCTTTACAAAGTTACTGATGGTAAAGCAATCATTACTTCTGACGTTGGTCAGCATCAGATGTTTGCGGCGTTATATTATAAATTCGACGAACCACGTCAATGGATCAACTCAGGTGGCTTGGGCACGATGGGCGTTGGCTTGCCGTATGCAATGGGCTGTAAGCTTGCATTTCCTGAGCGTGATGTCGTTTGTATTACAGGCGAAGGCTCGATTCAGATGAATATCCAAGAGCTTTCAACTTGCTTGCAATACAACTTGCCAGTCAAGATTCTCTGCTTAAACAACCGTTCGCTCGGTATGGTTAAACAGTGGCAAGACATGCAGTACGAAGGTCGTCACTCAAGTTCATACATGGAATCATTGCCAGATTTCGTGAAATTGGTTGAAGCGTATGGTCATGTTGGTATGAAAATTACCGATCCGTCACAGCTTGAAAGCAAGATGGCTGAGGCAATGGCGATGAAAGATCGTTTGGTCTATATGGATGTTTACGTTGATCCACTTGAACACGTTTACCCAATGCAAATCGCCCAACAGTCCATGCGCGATATGTGGCTTAGAAAAGGGGAGCGTACATAATGCGCCATATTATTTCTGTATTAGTTGAAAACGAAGCGGGCGCTTTGTCACGCTTGGTCGGTCTGTTCAGTCAACGCGGCTATAACATTGAAACACTCAATGTTGCGCCAACTGAAGATGCCACCTTGTCACGTTTGACACTGACGACTTACGGTGATGAACATAAAATCGAGCAAATCACCAAGCAACTAAATAAGTTGATTGAAGTGGTTAAAGTGGTTGATTTATCAGAAGGTTCGCATATTGAGCGTGAACTGATGTTGATCAAGCTTAAAGCGATTGGTGCTGCACGTGCAGAAATCAAACGTACTGCGGATATTTTCCGTGCGCAAGTGGTCGATGTTACGCCGACAACTTATACGATTCAAATTGCGGGTGCGACCGATAAGTTGGATGGCTTTATCGAAGCCTTGTCAGAAAACACGATTCTAGAAGTTGTGCGTTCTGGTGTGCTCGGTGTTGCACGCGGTGAGAAAGTACTGAGTGTTTAATTGTTTGTAGAAAAGCTCTTTATCAATTGAAGAGTTTTCGCTAGAAAGTTTTTATTTGACGCTGCAATTTAGCTCAAGAACTGTTAAATTGCGCGCCATAAATTGAAGTCGTTTTAGATTTTTACCTCATTTGTTTCTAACTAAGATGTATTGGAGTGCTGCATGAACATATTTTATGATAAAGATTGTGATCTTTCCCTGATTCAAGCTAAAAAAGTAGCCATCATTGGTTACGGTTCACAAGGTCATGCACACGCACTGAACTTGAAAGATTCTGGTGTTGACGTTGTTGTTGGTCTGCGTAAAGGCTCAACTTCATGGGCAAAAGCTGAAAACTCAGGTCTGAAAGTGAGCGAAGTGAAAGAAGCGGTTGCTTCTGCTGATGTTGTGATGATTCTGACTCCAGATGAATTCCAATCAAAATTGTATCGCGACGAAATCGAGCCAAACCTGAAAAAAGGCGGCACATTGGCGTTCGCACATGGCTTTGCTGTTCATTATAACCAAGTTGTTCCACGCGCTGACTTAGATGTGATCATGGTTGCTCCAAAAGCTCCAGGTCACACTGTACGTTCAGAATACGTTCGTGGCGGCGGTGTTCCTGATCTCGTTGCGATCTACCAAGATGCTTCTGGTAAAGCACGTGATTTGGCACTTGCTTACGCATCAGGCGTTGGTGGTGGTCGTACTGGTATCATCGAAACGACATTCAAAGACGAAACTGAAACTGACTTGTTCGGTGAACAAGCTGTTCTCTGTGGTGGCGCAGTTGAATTGGTAAAAATGGGCTTCGAAACTTTGGTTGAAGCGGGTTATGCACCAGAAATGGCGTATTTCGAATGTTTGCATGAATTGAAATTGATCGTTGATTTGATGTTCGAAGGCGGTATCGCTGACATGAACTACTCGATCTCTAACAATGCAGAATACGGCGAATATGTCACTGGTTCAGAGGTTATCAATGAACAGTCACGTACTGCAATGCGTAATGCATTGAAACGCATCCAATCTGGTGAATATGCAAAAATGTTCATCGCTGAAGGCGCTGCAAACTATCCATCTATGACTGCTCGTCGTCGTAACAACGCTGCGCATGGTATCGAAGTTACTGGTACTAAATTGCGCGCGATGATGCCTTGGATCCAAGCAAACAAAATCGTTGATAAAACTAAGAACTAAGGTTCTATAGTTAAAAAAAGCCCTGCATGTGAATGTGGGGCTTTTTTTATATCTATACTCTATAATACATACATTATATTGATTCTAAGGTTTTAAAAATAAAAACAAAGATATCTTGGCATATGGAAAGATTATGAAAATTGAATACGAAACAACGATTGATGAAATGGTAACTACTCAAATGCTTTTACTACGAGGAACTTGGGCATTTGGAATTGAAATCGCTACTTATCTATTTCTCTGGGTTTTAGTTAGCACCTTAATCGTCTATTCGGGTACTGGTCCATTAGTTAACAAATTGTTTTTTAGTTTTCTTTTTGGTTTATTTATTTGTGTTTTTCCTGTTCTAAATATTAAAGCAAGAACTAGAAAGAGATTGAAAAAATTTTTAGTTAGAAGAATGGGTTCCGATAAACCTTTTCCCGCAAATTTTCATCTTTTTGATGGAAAAATTGAGTACAGTGCAGATCATGTAAGTGTCACGTTTTTGTTGAGGGATTTGAAGAAAGTTGAAGAGGTTGAGTCTGGAATTTTTCTAGACTTTATTAAAGGTAGTGTAATTTATATTCCAGATGTAGCATTCAAGAATGACACTGAAAAAATGCAATGGAAAAATAAACTAAATGAAATTTGTCGTAATAATATAGCGATTGTGCCTTAAGTTGAAAAGATAGTTTTTATAGGTTCGTTATTTCACTTCGTCGGACACTTAGAGGAGATTAGTGAAAATTTTCGTGTAGGATAATTTATGGCAATTGACACTTGTATGTCATCTAAGTTGCCTATATTAAATGATGAGCCGACAGCATGAGCTGTCAAAACCATAAATATAGAGAGTAAAATCTATACATGAAGAATTTTTTGCAACTGCTTAAACAAAGTTCTCTGATTCTATTTAACTTTTCGTTTTCTAAACGACTGACCGCAACAGAACTCGTTCCTGTACTGTATCCAATATTGCTATTGGCATCGGTCGGTCTTTCTATTCACATTGTTTGGTCGGCATTTGATGATTCTGCTTTGCGGGGTTGGTCGTATGCGTTGGCATCACCTTTTGTGTTTTTAGTGATGGCTGCGATTGGACGTGTTCTGCTTGAGTTTTTAATTCTTATCGGCGGTGTAGCGCAAGATATTCATGAAGTTTCCAGTATGAGTGCTGCGATTAAGCAGATGTCTACTGATACGCGCGCGATTGCTGATATGGGACGTTCATTAGATGAAATATCTTTTGATATTAAAACCATTTCAAGTATGAAAGGCTCGCTTAATCAATTAGCCAAAGTTGTTGAACATGTGGAAACGATCGCGGAAATGAGCGTATCACTCGATAAGATTGCCGCGTTGGGTGAGAATATTGATCTCATCACGCTGTTACAACATACGCTTGCACGCCTAGCTGATTTAGGCTCGCACATCGAAGCGATTGCAGAAATGCGTTACTCCCTAGAAAAACTAGCCTTGTTGACGGACAATATTGATGCGATTGCAAAAATGAGTGAAGCGCTGGATAAAGTTGCGGAAATTGGTGATGTGGTTTCTAAACTTCGCCGTGTACCTTTTATGCGTTCTCAAGCTTAATCGCATAGCATCACGAAACCGCAATAAAAAAGAGAGCATAAGCTCTCTTTTTTATTGGCTGAATGATTAGCCTTTTGCGCGTGCGCGGAAGCTGCCATCGCGTGAGTCGATTTCGATACGTTCGCCGATTTCGATGAATGATGCAACTTGCAATTCAAAACCTGATTTCAGTTTTGCGATTTTGGTGACTTTACCTGAAGTATCGCCTTTTGCTGCTGGTTCTGTGTATTCAACTTCACGAACAATGATCGTTGGCAATTCAACAGAAATGGCTTTGCCTTCGTACATGGTGACTTCACATACATCGGTCATGCCGTCTTCGATGAAGTTTTTGGTGTCGCCCAAGTTTTCTTCTTCAACTTCGTATTGGTTGAATTCGTCATCCATGAAAATGTACATTGGATCCGCAAAGTATGAGTAAGTCACATCTTTGGTTTCAAGAATGATTTGATCGAACTTTTCGTCAGCTTTGTAAACAGATTCTTGAGCTTGTTCATTTAACAAGTTCTTCATCTTCATTTTTACAACAGCAGAGTTACGACCTGATTTGTTGAATTCGGTTTTCAAAACAACCATTGGGTTGCCATTAACCATAATTACGTTGCCAGATTTGACTTCTTGTGCGGTTTTCATGTGCGGTGAATCCTACGGAGCGTTTTGATAAGGCGCGATTCTACCCGATTTTTAGGTGAAATTGATGATTGTTCTGTATGTTCATTGCTAGTTTTTTAGTTATTTTGCTGCTATTCATCGGATCGTGATGAGTTCTGATGGAAAAACTGCATGAGCTTGGTCGTTAGGCTCTGTTGACCAGATAAATAAGTCTGCCATTCGCGAGCCATAAGCTGCCAGTTTGTGAAATTCTCAATGGCTGTTGACCAAGGATATTCTGGATTAGAGATGTTCCATGCCAGCATGGTTTCTT
>JASLFQ010000320.1 GCA_030150595.1 Aquirhabdus sp. | reverse complement strand
GGTCACGCGCCAGTACAGGCGAAAAATAACGAGCATAAAAATCAGGCTACCAACAGATGCATGGTAAAACAGAATGTCATCCCGTGTTGGCGTGCCCTCAAAACTCTCCATCAATAAGCCAATAGAAAAATTGATAACAATCAGAATTGCGACTAGCCAATGCATGATAATGGCAACCCGCGTATAAGATTGTTGAGCAGGTAGGATCATGGAAATACTCCGTATCGTTCGTGGTCTCAATAAAAGACGCATCCGAACGACGATTTATTCCCTATCACACGGTTTTTCATATTACTTGCGCCACCTAATGCCGAGTTTGTTGCAGTTGAGCAAACTCCTTTAACTCCGTTCCATTCATATCAGAAACCGCACACCAGCGCATGCCCTCTGCATTCCAGCCCTCTACATTAAAACCTACGGCTGGGTTGCAATTCACCTGTGGAGCGCGCCCCTCTGGAAAGACAAATAGATTAATCACATGTTTCCCATGACGAAATATAAGGGCAGCCACATTCTGACCGCCAATCACATCCAGCCGCCCACCAATCAGAGGATAGCCAGCAGCAGCCAAATCATGAACTGGCGGTGCATAATCGAGCTTTCCCGTGAACCACGGTTTGACTGTATGTTGATCCGTGGACAAAACATCCGTCAGATGTTCAGCCAACAAAGAGCGGACATGGCTGTCGGTAAATTCATTCTGATTCGGTGTGGCTTGCCACAGCGGGATCGCCAGAACAGTCAGGACAATCCCTGCCGCAAATGCAGAGCCAGCAGGTAGCCAAGTTCCGAACCACCGCCGCTTTGTCGATTGCGACTCTATTGGCGGCAAGTGTCCTTGTATTGATTCAAGTAATTCATCTGGCATACGGAAGCGTGATGCTTTCGTCCGTATAAGCCGACTCAAATCGTCATCTTCATTATGATTCATATCACCCACCTTGCAGCATAGACGTCAGGCTTGCACGCAAAATCCCACGTGCCCGCGATAAACGAGACATCACCGTACCGAGTGGCACCCCCATAATCGTGGCGATATCTTGATAATTCATCTCTTCGATCTCGCGTAGAACGATCACCTCTCGAAATACCAGCGGCAAGCTATTAATTGCCTGATCGATCTGCTCGCGACTGCATTGATCTAGCGCCAAAGTTTCAGGCGTGACCAATATTGGTTGATGTTGATGTATATCATTTACAACAGCTTCATCATCGATATCAAGCCATTGTGATTCGCGCTTTGTATATCGAAAGTGATCCATACACGCATTGCGCACAATGGTGAGAAACCAAGGCTTGGAACTCTTACCGCGCATCGTATGTAGAAAACGAAACGCTTGTAGAGCTGCATTTTGCACGACATCATGCGCAGCAAATTCATCACGCAGCAGCACGCAGGCTAGGTTATAGCCTGCATCCAGATGAGGCTTGATCTCTAGGTCGAAATGACGTCGTTTGTCAGTCATGGACTATCAGGAATCATTGCATTGTGTATCCGCATTTGAACATAAAAAAACCATAAAATACAATCAGGCCTGCAAAGAACAAATGATTGTGATCTGATCATCTGTCACTTCCCGTTCGTGACGATGACCTTACCCATCATATGCGGGTGCAACTTACAGAAATACTCGTAAGTCCCTGGTGTCGCGAAGGTATACGAAAATTTCTCATTCGTATCCAGTGCATTTGAATGAAAGAGTTGTTTATCCCCACGATCAGTCACGGTATGTGGGTCATCGTCGGTATTGGTCCAGGTCACCGTTGTGCCTGTACTCACAGTAATCACTGATGGAACATAGGCAAAATCCTTGATCATAACCTGACTATTGCCTGCATAGGCAGATGTCAAACCGATCAATGCACAGAGCATGAATATGAATATTTTTAGATATGGCTTCATTGAGCATCTCCCTTGATTAATTTGGTTTAAACCAGTGTCGAATTGACTAATGCAAAGGTATGCGTACCTTTCACGGTTCTAACATCTGTGATACCTAGGTAGCTGCGTAACGCATCAGCAGGCACCGTCATTGGACCTGGCGAAGCTGCCGCACCTGGAGCAGGCTGCGGATAGGCTGTGCCGCGCGCAGTATGAAAAGTCATATTCCCTTCCACTTTTTGAATGACCTGATGTATATGACCATTCAAAATCGTGACTGAGCCATATTTCCGCAACATTGCCAACGCCACATTCCCATCTGCCGTACCCCAACCCCAAGGTTCATAGATTGTCCACAATGGAATATGCGCAAAAACAACGATTGGTGTACTAGTTGATACGGCGCGCAGATCATCGGCTAGCCACTTGAGCTGCTCATCACCTAGACTTGTCATTTGGCCTTGCTTGAAACTCAAAACATTGATTAGGGCAATAAAGTGCACCCCATGATCATCAAAACTGTACCAACCTGCACCCTTGGTTCCCTGACCATAACGTTCAAGGTACAACTTACCGCCGCCATCATCTAAAGTGTCATGTTCCCCCGGAACATAATGCACTGTCGCAGGCAATGTATTAAAAATTTGCGCAGCCGTATCAAACTCCTCGGCTTTGGAAAGATGGGTAATATCTCCAGTATGTAGAATGAGCGAGGGCTTAATTGGAAAAGCCTTCACACGATCAATCGCCATCTGTAATGTTTTAATTGGTTCTGGATTAGCTTGTTTGGTAAAGCCGATATGACTATCACTCATTTGTACGAAATGAAATGTGCTGTCGAACACGCCGGCTGTCGTTAATTGCGTAGTGTCATCCATCGCAAATGCTTTAGGGACACCTGCAACCATTGCCCACACAATGCCAGTGCCCGCCCAAGCGGAGCATTCGAGAAATTTACGACGACTCATCGCTTTGGAGGTAAGTGCTTGTTCTTCTTGGTCAGGGGGGACGTTTTTAAAGCTCATAGCAAACTCCTTGATCGGTCAGTGATAGAACACATACTGCTGTTCTAATAATGACGTTCGTGGTCTGCCATTTATTCCCAGATTATTTTTTTTAATGACACAAACTGGACAAAGATTGCTTTCAGCGCCAACAATTTTTATGACCTTAAAATAATAAAGCCCCGCAAGAAGCGAGGCTTTATTTATTCATGGAGTTTCTTATTGCACTGGTGTCGCTGGTGCAGTTTGCGCTGCGGCTGGACTCGCAGAGATCAACTCTACGTCAAAAACCAGCGTCGAATCTGGACCCACTTTCGGGCCAGCTCCAGCTTCACCATAAGCAAGTGATGATGGAATAAAGAACTTGTACTTAGATCCTGGTGTCATCAATTTGATGCCTTCAGAGAACCCTGGAATCACACCACTTACAGGGAAAGTTGCTGGTTCATGACGAGCATAAGAACTGTCAAACTCAGTACCATCAATCAATGTACCACGATAGTTCACTGTCACCATATCGCTAGCCGCTGGATGTGCGCCTGTGCCTTCTTTTTCAACAAGATATTGCAGACCACTTGCTGTGACTTTTACGCCAGCTTTTTTAGCATTATCCGCAAGGAAGGCCGCACCTGCTGCTTTGTTTTTTCCAGCTGCTTGTTGTGCAGTTGCTTGTTGTTCTTGCGACATGACCTGCATCATTTTCGCGAAAATTGCATTTTTTGCAGCTTCGTCCATTTTTTCTGGCTTACCATCAAAAGCATCGTCGATACCTGCTTTTAGTGCATCAGCATCAACATGGTTTTTGTTTTTGGCCATTTGTTCGCCCATCTTGGTACCGACGGCATAGCTAAACTTAGCATTGTCAGTATCCAGCGATACATTTTTATGTCCACCACAAGCCGCGAGGAGAATTGTGGCACTCAGAGTTGTTAAAACGAGTATGTTCTTTTGCATTCTAGCTCTCATAATTACGGGTAGAGCCACTTCATAGAGACGTGGCGTGATACAAAGTGAAATTCGACTATAAAGTTTCATGTTTCATGTTTCATGTTTCATCCTGCTTTCCAAAAAGACCAAGATTTCTCTTCGACAGATACTCTTGTCTTTTGGTCTACACAGATTGCACAGGCGCTTTAACGTATCCTTCGGCCTGCACGATATAGTGTCCCAGTCCGCCTTTCAAGTGCTCTTATATTGCAGCTTGTTCAGTATAGTGGTGATTTGTGTCAAATCTGATATTGGCACTGACAAAATAAACCCGATCAGACATCTATGATCGGGTTTATTGAACGAAACGAACCAAATTTGGATTCGATTTAAGCAGGCAAAGGAAACGTCATATCCATATTGTGCCATTGCCCCAAACTCTCTCGGTGCCCCACGCTGATGACGATGGCTTGAGGCAGTTCACGGATAATCATGCCGTATAAATCTGCTTCCGACTTTTCATCCATAGATGCACTGGCTTCGTCTAATAACAACACATCAGGTCGATGAAGGAGGATTCTGGCAAAGGCGAGTTTCTGCTGCTCACCTGGAGAAAGGCTTTGTGACCAATTTTCAGTATCGGGCAACCGAGGAATAAGCCAATCCAAGCCAACCGCAGTAAGGCTACACTCGAGATCAGTATCACTATATTCATCTGATGATGCAGGATAAGAAACGACATCTTTCAGCGATTGGATCGGCAAATAGGGTTTTTGCGGAATAAATAGCACTTTCGCATCCATCGGCAACGTGATATTCCCTGTTCCAAAAGACCACAGACCTGCAATCGCACGCAGTAAAGTCGTCTTGCCGCTTCCTGCCGCACCCATTAACAACAGTCGATCACCAAGGTTCAAGTTGATCATCAAATCCTTCAATAACGGCTCGCCATTGGGCAGAGTCAAACTTAACTGATTAATGTCAAGTAACTTTTCGGCTTGATGATGAACAATGATTTGGTTGTTTACATGATCTTGATTGGAATGTTCTATCGTTTCAATAAAGCTATTTAAACGATTCGTGGTGGCTTTCCAACTTGCAAACTGTGCATAAATACCCACAAACCAACTCAGCGACCCTTGCACACTACCGAAAGCAGAAGCCGTTTGCATCAAACCACCCAACTGAATTGCACCTGCAAAATAGCGCGGCGCAGCAACAATCACAGGAAAAATAATCGCCACTTGCCCAAATCCTGAAGTAAACCACGTGAGCTGCTTTTGTTTTTTCATGATCTGCCACCAGTTTTTCCAAATATGACTAAACTGATCGCGCAGATTTTTGCCTTCCATCCCCTCTCCTTTGTAGAAGGCAATGGCTTCGGCATTTTCCCGCATACGAATCATGGAGAAACGAAAGTTTGCTTCAAAACGTTGCTGGTTAAAATTCAGTGAGATTAATCGACGTCCGATGATATGCGTCAACCACGTGCCAATAATAGAATAAAACAGCGCCGCCCAGACCATGTAACCAGCAATAGTGATGTGATGTCCTGCAAGCGTAAAACTTAAAGGCCCCGATAATCCCCACAAAATCGTCACAAAAGAAACTAACGTCACCACAGCACTCAGCAGTCCCATACTCAACGTCAGCGTATTGTCTGTAAATCCATCGATGTCATCGGCAATCCGTTGGTCAGGGTTATCTGTGCTTTTGTAAATAACTTGCAGACGATAGTAAGCCTGATTGGACAACCACGCAGTCTGGTATTTTTCCGTCATCCATCGCCGCCACGTAATATGGAGCATCTGGGTGAAGTATTGTTGATAAACCGCCGTGATAATAAAGGCTATCGCAAGGATCGTGAAAATCCCAAGCTGGTGCAAAAATTCATGCAAATTCTTATTTTGCAGCGCATTATAAAATGCAGCATTCCATGTATTGATCAACACAGAAATATAAACTTGTGCCAAAACCAGTGAGATGATGGTAACCAATAATAGCCAGCCACGTCCTTTTTGGTCAGATACCCAATAAGGCTTGATGAGCATCCATACTTTTTTGAATCCAGTCCATCGTGATTGAGGCATAACAAACCTTTGCGCTGATAAATGAGAGACGACAGCATCATACAAGAAGCAGCACAGCGTTTGGATAAGAGCGGGTGTAAAACCCTCCTTTGTTACCGAATTTAACGTGAATATGGCAATGATGATTCAATCGTTCATCACGGGCTAAAACCTACAGACGCTCGGCATTGAAGTAACGATTATTTGCAAAATTCATCGTCCTCGCCTCTACTTGCAGTAATATAAGA
>JASLFQ010000199.1 GCA_030150595.1 Aquirhabdus sp. | reverse complement strand
GATCAGTTGAAGGTAGGCAATGTAAAAACGCCGCCACAATGGTCACAAATTGTCTTGGCCAGTATCCAACCGAATTTGAAGGATGTGACTCAAGGGCGTTTAGATATTTCTGGCGCAAATATTACATTACATGGCAATGTCACTAGTGACAGCACGCGTTCTCAATTGGAAACACAGTTGGGGCAGGGTCTTCCGACCGCATATACCGTGAATAATAAACTTGAGGTTGTTGCGCCTGAACAGGCTGTGGTCGATAAAGTGCTGGCAAATCGGATTGTAGAGTTTCAATCGGGCAGTGCGGTACTGACGCCAACTGGTCAAAGCATTCTCAATGAAATGGCGATGGCGTTAAATAAAGTCGGTGGTCGTTCAGTGCGGATTATTGGTCATACCGACGATCAAGGTGTTCCCACGACGAATCTTGCTTTATCACTCGCCCGTGCTAATGCGGTTAAAACCTATCTCATCCAAAAAGGTCTACGCGCTGAACTATTAGCAACTCAAGGATTAGGTTCTACCAAACCGATTGCGGATAACGCGACTGATGAAGGACGTCGTCGTAATCGCCGAATTGAGTTTGACGTGCTGTGATCTTTTTATGGTAATCAAAAGAGTACGTAATCTAAAAATGAAAATAAGAAAATACTTATCTTCCCATTAAAACCTTATAATAAACGCAACGTGCAGTTTGTATTTTTTGATGGGTTGGGTTGTATGCTGGTTTTGGGTTTAGAAACGTCATGTGATGAGACTGGTTTAGCCTTATTCGATAGCGAAAAAGGTTTGCTGGGTCAAGTTTTGCATAGTCAGATCGCTTTGCATGCCGAGTATGGGGGTGTCGTGCCTGAACTCGCATCGCGTGACCACGTGCGTAAAATGATCCCTCTTTTAGAAACTCTGCTTGCACAAACAAACACCAAAAAATCAGAGATCAAGGCGATTGCATTTACACGTGGCCCTGGTCTGATGGGTGCGTTGATGACAGGTGCATTGTTTGGTCGGACGTTAGCGTTTTCGCTGGGCGTGCCCGCGATTGGCGTGCACCACATGGAAGGGCATTTATTGGCGCCACTTCTTTCCGATAATCCTCCAGAGTTTCCATTTGTTGCGTTATTAGTTTCAGGTGGACATACGCAACTGATGGCAGCGTATGGCATTGGTCAATATGAGCTGCTCGGTGAATCAATTGATGATGCGGCAGGGGAGGCGTTTGATAAAGTCGCGAAAATGATGGGTTTGCCATACCCAGGTGGTCCTAATGTGGCCAAGCTTGCTGAATCAGGTGATCCTCAATCCTTTACGTTACCGCGTCCAATGCTCCATCAAGGTTTAGATTTTTCTTTTAGTGGAATGAAAACAGCTGTTCTCAATCAATATAAAAAAGTCGAAGGACAAGGACGTGATGCCGATTTAGCTGCGAGCTTCCAAGAGGCAATGGTTGATACATTGGTGAAAAAATGTGTGCGGGCATTGAAGCAAGTGGGTTTAAAACGCCTTGTAATTGCTGGTGGTGTCAGTGCGAATCAGGCGTTACGTTTGCGCTTAGAACAAGAATTAAAACGAATTGGTGCGACGGTTTATTATGCCGAGCCAGCGTTATGTACCGACAATGGTGCGATGATCGCTTTTGCAGGTTGGCAACGATTGAAAGCAGGACAGTGTGATGATCTCGCCGTGACGACAACACCACGCTGGCCGATGACAGAGTTAACCGCGCCAGAAGTATTGGCGGCTACCGAATAAGTTATAAGCAGTTTGCTGGCTTTGGTAAGCCTGCGAGTCGCGCCAATGTTCGTGCAACTAAGCCAGTGTTAAACAAAGCCATTAAATGGGCATTGGTTAAATCAGTGCTGACTGTTTGCATTAAAAACTTAATCAATGGTCGTGTTGCAGGTGCATGTTCAAAGCGGCGATAGTATTCTCGCATTCCTTGAAGCACTTTCAAATGTTCGTCATTCAGTACAAGTTGATCACGCGCGGCGAGTAGGCGAGCGACTTCAGGTGTCCAGTCGAGATGATTGACGAGATGACCATCTTTATCCAATGCAGGTAATTCTTGATCCTGTTTAGAAAGTTCTTGCATCAGATTAGCGCCAAGTCACTGTGCGTTGATATTGCACTGTCCATGTTGCCCAATCTGCTGTAGTGGCGATTTTAATATGGCTCGGTATCTCTTCGTTAGTCGCTTCTAAGCGCGCTAAGTCAGAATCCAAAATAGCAATTTGATTGAAATGTTTAAGTGCATTGGAGTTGAATCCTTGTGCGCCTTCTGCAAGTAAAAGCATCAAGTCACCTTCTTGCCAGACAGTAAGTATTTGAGGCATTAATATTGACCACAAGCGCGGCGTGGCGGCGAGTAGATGCAGCGTATTTTTCTGTTGCGTATGAGCTGTTGTTACCATCGTAGCACTCCGTCAAATGATGCTAAAACTTGTGCGTTCAAATGAATGACTTTATGTTCAATGTGAGTTGTTTCTAACAAAGTTTGATTTTCTTCAGCGCTGTTACGGTCAACCCAAATCGGCAATAAATCATAAAACTCAAAACTTTCTACAAGCGCAAATGCTGATTTAAACGGTTTGATTTGAGTGGTTTTGTTCTCAGGATTCGGTGTGCGAAGTAATGCAATTGCATCACCAGTGAGCAATATTTTGATTTGAACACCATAGGTTGCCATCACCATTGCGGCAGACAATGATTCCAATAAGTTCTGTCCAGCAAGGGGGCTGTGACTGATGATAACTAATAATGACTTCATATCGCGTGCAGTATGGATTGGGTTAAATAAAATGGTTTCATGTAACTTTTCTGGCCAATATTTTTCATTAAAGGTGAATCACATGCGTTGCTTGTAGTATTAAGTCTGCAAGTTCGCCCAGTCCAACCAGATGGAATCCATCAGCGATATTCTCTCCTGCTAAATCGTGGCGTGTCGCGTTGTCGAGATCAGTTACGCCACGTCCGAGTGCGGCGCTGACACATACACGCTTTTCAATTGGCAGAGTTCGCCATTGCTGAGCTAGGCCAGGTTCATCGTTTGGACGCCAAGTTAAACGATTCGCGATATTTGCCGCGTCTTGATAAAAGAACACATCCACGGAAATATTCTGCTGAATAAGTGCTTTTGCTAATTCTACACCATGCCACGCCAGCGGCGAGGTCATTGGTTCGGTCAGTAAAAGTAATACACGATTCATATCAAATATAGCTCATGGGTTGAAAGCCTGGAACAGCAAGGTTTTAGAATAGTTAAAGCCAAGTTGCAATAATTAGCATTATTATTTAAAAAATAATTGCATAATAACAGCAATTAATAGTTGTGCTCAAAGAACTTGTACGAGGGGAATTGGATGATTTTACTGACTGGTGGACTGGGTTATTTGGGTTCACATATGGCAGCACAAATAATAGAACAAGGTCAGGATGTTGTATTAGTTGATAACTTGTCGAATTCTAAGATTGCTGTACTTGATCGATTGTCTAAATTAACAGGTCGAAGTATTCCTTTTGTGCAAATTGATGTACGAGACAAAGTCGCTTTGCAACAGGTTTTCTCACAATATCCAATCACACAAGTTGTTCATTTTGCAGGATCGAAGTCTGTTAATGAATCGATCCAACAACCGATTGATTATTATGATAATAATGTGAATGGTCTTATTTCATTGTTACATGTAATGAAAGCCGCACAAGTCAAAACACTGGTTTTCAGTTCTACAGCAGCAATTTACGGTGAACCAGAAGCTTTGCCAATTCCAGAAAGTGCGAGTCAAGCACCCATCACGCCGTATGGACGAAGCAAGCAAATCTGTGAGCAAGTTTTACAGGATTTATCGCATGCGGAACACGGTTGGCGAATCGCAGTATTGCGCTACTTTAATCCAGCAGGTGCACATACTAGTGGCATTATTGGTGAAGTGCCGAATGGTATTCCAAATAATTTGGTGCCCTATATTGCGCAAGTTGCGCGTGGTGAACGGCCATTTCTGCAAGTGTTTGGCGATGATTACAATACGGTCGATGGAACGGGCGTACGTGATTTTATTCACGTACAGGATTTAATTGATGGCCATACGAAAGCATTAGCTTGGTTATCAACTCAATCTCAAGCATTTGAAATTTTGAATCTTGGACGTGGCGAAGGCGTGTCTGTGAAGCAGATGTTGGATGCTTTCTCGAAAGCAGTTGGGCGTGAATTGCCTTTTAAAGTTGTCGCTCGACGTGATGGCGATTCTGCCAGTGTGTATGCAGATGCTTCTCGTGCAAATCGTTTATTAGGATGGCAAGCAACGCGTACAGTTGGTGACATGGCGGTTGATACGTGGCGATTTTATGAGAATTTAGTTTAATTTTTATAATTTCATTTAGGTTTGATAACGAGGCGAATATTTGAATATTCGCCTCGTTTTTTTCATTAGCCTTTCAAAATAGCCAACAACTCTTCTTTACTGAGTTCACGTGCTTCAGCATCGCGGCGACCACGATACTCAAACGTTCCAGCGTCTAATCCACGTTCGCCGATTACAATGCGATGTGGAACGCCAATCAACTCCAGATCAGCAAACTTCACACCTGGGCGTTCATTACGATCATCCAGCAGCACGTCAAAACCTTGTGCTTTTAACTCTTGATACAGTTCTTCGCTGGCAGCGACGGCACGTGGCGATTTAGCTGCATTCATGGCAACGATTGCCACAGTAAATGGCGCAATCGCGTTTGGCCACAAGATACCATTGTCATCAAAGTTCTGCTCAATTGCAGCAGCAACCACACGAGTTACACCAATGCCATAACAACCCATCGTGACGACTTGTGGTTTGCCATCTTCACCCAATACTTTACAGTTCATTGCCTGAGAATACTTCTGACCCAATTGGAAAATATGCCCGACTTCGATACCGCGTTTGATGGTCAACGTACCTTGACCATCAGGCGATGGATCACCCTCGACCACATTACGCAGATCGACGACACTGGTAATTTGTGCATCACGTTCCCAGTTTACGCCTGTCGCGTGTTGATCTTTGTTATTCGCACCCGCCACAAAGTCGGCGAGTAGTGCTGCAGCACGATCTACAAAGAGCGGAATTGGTAAACCATGTACCCCGATAAAACCAACTTCCAGACCCAATGCTGCAATCTCTTCATCACTAGCAAAGACGAGAGGGCTAGCCACTTCAGGCAACTTTTCAGCCTTGATTTCATTCAAAGTATGGTCGCCACGTAGTGCGAGTGCAACTAAACCATATTTACCATGTTCATCGGTAACTCCGCGTACAATCAGTGTTTTTACTGTCGTATTAGTAGGCACTTTCAGAAATTGGCTGACTTCTTCAATGGTTTTTTGCGCTGGGGTATCTACAACGGTGAAAGACTGACTTGGCGCAGCACGCGTACCCGTGCTGATCGCTTCTGCTTTCTCGATATTTGCTGCGTAATTTGACACATTGGAGAAAGCGATATCATCTTCACCACTCTGTGCCAAGACGTGGAATTCATGTGATCCATCGCCACCGATCGAGCCTGTATCGGCTTGCACTGCACGGAAATTCAGCCCTAATCGGGTAAAGATACGGCTATATGTGTCGTACATCACCTGATAGGTTTGTTCGAGAGATTCGCGTGTTGTATGGAAAGAGTAAGCGTCTTTCATCACAAACTCACGCGAGCGCATGACACCAAAACGTGGACGAATCTCATCACGGAACTTGGTCTGAATCTGGTAAAAATTCACTGGCAATTGCTTGTAACTTTTTAGCGTTTCGCGTGCGATGTCTGTAATGACTTCTTCATGGGTCGGGCCAAGCACAAATGGACGATCATGACGGTCTTTAAAGCGCATCAGCTCTGGGCCATAGGCCTGGAAACGACCAGATTCTTCCCACAGTTCAACTGGTTGAGCGACAGGCATTTTAAGTTCGAGCGCATTGCTGGCATCCATTTCCTCACGAATGATACGTTCGACCTTATGCAGCACACGTAGTCCGAGCGGCATCCAAGTATATAGACCCGATGCAAGTCTGCGGATCAGACCTGCACGCAGCATAAGCTGATGGCTAACGACTTCCGCATCACTGGGTGTGTCGCGCAATGTGGTGAAAAAAAACTGACTGGCGCGCATAAAACAATCCTTCAAAAAGCATATATCAATAGTGTGCGTTTGTTTAAAAAAAGCGATGATTTAAAAAAAGCTATGTTAGGTGTAAATGATGATGAATAAAAGGGGATTTATGCGTTTAGCTGTATATCTTGGTGATATGAGTTGCAGAGGATTGATTGTCTTCTTTTTATGAACTATTTGTGGAGGATATCTATTACACTTGCGTCGCTCATCGTAAAACTCAAATTGGAAGTATCTTGAGTCTGAGCTTATGGCTACCAGTGATCAAGGTGCAGAATATCCGACGTATGAGCTATATTTTTTCTATTTTAACCCGTACATTGGAGTCGGAAAAAACAGGGATAGAAGTAGTTCATAAAATCGTATTTTATGGATGTATACAATGATCAGGGAGATCAAATGAATATAAAGCGTAATATTCTTATTGCTGCAACATTATGCGCTTTAGCAAGCGTGTCTCATGCTCAAAATCTTTGCGTCTTCGACCCTTTGGGGACTTCAGGTGATATCTATTCAATGATGAAAGATTATGCACTTGCCGCAAAGCAGTGGGGTGCTGAAATTAATTTGAAACCATACACGGATGAGCTTGCTGCTTCTGAGGCCTTTAGAGATGGGCGACTATGTGATGCTGTTTCAATTACAGGCGTTCGAACTCGCCAATTCAACAATTTCGTAGGCTCAATCGATTCAGCAGGTGGTGTGCTCGATAATACTACTGCAAAAATGGTCATTTCATTAATGGCGAGCCCCAAGTTGGCACCTGATATGCTTGATCACGGCGATGAGGTTGCAGGCGTTACAACGTTAGGTCTGGCCTATGTGATGGTGAATGATCGAAATATTAACTCCCTATTGAAATTGGCGGGCAAGAGTTTTGGTGTCTTAGACTACGATGTGGCGGAGAAGATCATTGTTACTAAAATTGGTGCAAATCCAGTCAATCTTGAGTTGTCTTCAATTGCTCCAGAGTTTAATAGTGGTCAGGTAGATGTGCTTGAAATGCCTGCAATAGCGTTTAAACCTTTTGAATTAAGTAAAGGAATGGGTACTAAAGGCGCTATCGTTAGATTTCCTGTCGCTCAAGCCACTGATGATATTTTAATTCATCCAGCTCTATTCCCTGTAGGTTATGGTCAAAAAAGCCGTACTTGGTTTGCGGAACAACTTGATCATCAGATGGCAACTGTGAAGAAAGTTGAAAGTGGCATTGATCCACATTACTGGATGGATCTCCCACCGAAAGTCACTCCAGGATATTTAAAAATACTGCGTGAATCGAGAATTAGTTTGGCTAAAAGCGGTATTTATAATCAGAAAATGATGGGGATTCTTAAGAGTAATCGTTGTCACCAAGATCCGAACAATTATGAATGTTCATTGCATGATGAGTGATGAATGTTTTTAGTGAACAATGAGATAAAAAGCAGCAATCAATGTAGCTGCTTTTTATACACTCATTGGATTTCAACCGATAGCTAGAACTGTCAATCATCATGATAAAAGTCGCAAAATTGTAGATTAATGTTATTTGTTTCGTCTCATTTGAGGAGTATATTCAAGTCGCATAGATAAAATGAGAATATAAGTTCGCATTTATTGGATGAATACAACGATCAGGAGGATCAGATGAATACAAAGAGTAAAATTTTTATTGCCGCAACCTTATCTGCTTTAGCAAATGCATCACATGCCCAGACCTTTTGTGTTTTTGATCCATCAGGAACGCAAGGTGATAGTTTTTCGATGATGCAAGATTATTCATTGAATGCAAAACAGTGGGGAGCTAGTCTCACTTTAAAAGCATATTCGGATGAGGCACTTGCAACAAAGGATTTCAAATCAGGAAAGTGCGATGCCGTGGCAGTTACTGGAATTCGAGCACGTTCTTTTAATAAATTTGTTGGAACCATTGATTCGGTGGGGAGTATTATTAACAAAGTTCAGACCAAAACAATCTTGAGTTTGATGGCGAGTCCTAGGTTGGCACCTGATATGGTAGATCATGACGTCGAGGTTGCAGGCGTTTTGACTTTGGGAACGGGTTATCTTATCGTTAATGATCGTAATATTAATAATATACAAAAACTGGTTGGGAAGCGTCTGGCAGATTTTGATTATGATAAGGCAGGCTTAGCTGTTATTGAACGGATTGGCGCTATCCCAGTTCCTGTTACCTTTGCAACAGTGGGACCGATGTTTAATAGTGGAAAACTTGATGTGATTTATTTACCAGCATTGGCATTTAAACCGCTAGATATTGCTAAGGGTATTGGCACTAAAGGTGGCGTTATTCGTTTTCCAATTGTTGCAGTTACTTATGATCTGTTAACTCATCCTGATAAGTTTCCTGATGGCTATGGTCAGAAAAGCCGAACTTGGTTTGCTGGAACTTTAGATCGTCAAATGGCTAATGCAGACAAAAATGAGAGAAGTATCGATAGTCAATATTGGGTAGATCCTCCGCCAACTGCCGTACCAGGATATTTTCAGATTTTACGTGAATCCAGAATTAGCTTAGCAAAAGAAGGAATTTACGATAAGAAAATGCTGGGAATTCTGAAGAGAATACGTTGCCGACAAGAGCCAAGTAATTCTGAGTGCTCAAAAACAGATGAGTAAGTAATTCTAAGTATTTGATGCAATAAAAAAAGCAGCGATCAAGCTGCTTTTTTTATTACCAGAGAAGATAGTTAATATTTTTTCTATGATTTGTTTTGTGCGTTACATTTCTCATGCCACATTCCATACATGGCATCAACAAAATCAACGGCAAATTCTTTAGCATTGAATACAGGTGTTTCAGCCATATTTGTACGTAAATTTGCACGTAAAACTGCTAAGTCTTGGCGTTTATTGGAATCTGCATTACCCCAAGCAATGGCTTTTTGCACATATTCTTCTTCACTATTTGCAATCCAAGCAGACAGCCCAGCATTGGCGAGCAAGGCTTCGCCTTGACGTCCTAACATACCAACAGTCGCTAATGTAATTGTTGGGACGCCCATCCATAACGCTTGTGCCGTTGTTGTTCCTCCAGGATATGGGAAAGTGTCCAGTAAAATATCCACTTCAGCGTATGAAGCCATATACTCGGCTGTACCCATCCCGCCTATCAGATCAATACGATTAAGATCAAGACCTGCTTCTTTTAAACGGATGATGAATTGTTCTTTTAGCTCTGTCTTATCCAAAGAGAATGATTGAATGCGAATCCGTGCAAGAGGGCAAGCAGTCAGGATTTTTGCCCAACAATCCAAAACGCCACTATTTATTTTGCGGATGAATTGGTAACAACCAAATACAATTGCTTGGTTTGTTATACAGGGCGGAGGAGTAACATCAGTTGCGTCATCTGGGATAGAAACGCAATAACGTAAGTGGGGTAAGCGCCAGACCTTTTCTAAGAAAAAGTGCTCCTCTGTATTTGGTACGCTTATGGGATCCGCTATTACATAATCTATGCTAGAAAGTCCCGTCGATCCCCAATATCCTAACCAGCTCACTTGAAGTGGCGCAGCTTTTTTAGCAAAAACGGGTAAACGGTTTCCTTTGGTATGACCAGATAGATCGATCAAGATATCAATATCATCTTTACTGATTTGCTCAGCAAGTCCAGCATCACTGAGTTTATTGATTTGCCGCCAGAGATCGAACTTTGTTTTAATTTTCTGTGTAATTTCGTCTTCTTTAGATAAGTTAGAGTAGGCAACAAGTGTGACTTTCGGACGCAGTTCTGCATTGCTAATGATTTGCTCTAATGTACTCTCTAAAAAACGGCAAACCACATGGCGACACAGATCGCCAGAAACAATGCCTATTCGCAATGGCGTATGTTGCTGCAATTTTTTATTGGGAGTGGAAATGATTGCTTGTTTTTCAACCATAGCACCAAACTGTCGCACAGTTTTCATGTGCTGCTTCATATCAAATGGATATAGTGCATGTTGCAGGAAGGTCAAGTTACTTAACAATTCGACGTTGTTTGGCTCGAGTTGAAGTCCTTGTTCATAGGCGGTGATTGCTTCTTCTATCAGCCCTTCTTCTTGTAATACATTACCTAAGCAAAATTTAGCTTTAGCATAATTTGGATTTAGTTTGAGTGCTTGTGCATAGCTTAATTTTGCTTGGTCGGTATGACCGGTTTTAGAAAGAGCAATGCCTAAATTTAAATGAGCAATGGCATGCTCTGGCATGACGAGAATAGACTGTTGTAAATATTGAATGGCTTCGTCATAGCGTTCGAGTTCGCTTAAAGCAAAGCCTAAATTAGACAGAACTTGTCCATTATTCGGTGTGTTTACATTTAAATCTAACCATAAATGTATGGCTTGCTCAATCTGACCTAATTTTAGAAGTGCTGCTGCTAATAGGTTCTGTGCAGTGATTTTTGTGATACGTTCGTTTCGAGCAGCTGCATATGCGGCTTGAGCAAAAACACAAACTTGTTGCCATTGGCCAGCAGAATATGCTTGTTGAGCTTTGATGATATACATCGTAGCTGACGCTGTATTCGTTAAACCAGTCGCGAACGTTGGTTGAGTTTTTACAGAATTCATCACTACAGCCACTCCATTGTTTTATAGTTGCTCAAGCTTGTATTAACTTATATAGCCCATTTCCTATAGCTCCATAATATAACCTGATTTGGTGAAAATCGTCATTACTAGATTCGTTGATTTTTGGCATTAAGCTTTTTAAAGTACTATTTATACAAGATTTACTGTTACGCCTACGTAATATAAAAAAAGCAGCCGAAGCTGCTTTTTTATTGTCGTAAAATCAATTACATATTTGGATAGTTTGGACCGCCGCCACCTTCTGGAGTTTCCCAGTTGATGTTTTGTGCAGGATCTTTGATATCACAAGTTTTGCAATGAACGCAGTTTTGCGCGTTGATTTGGAAGCGACTTGCACCGTCTTCAGTTGTCACAATTTCATACACGCCAGCAGGGCAGTAGCGCTGCGCTGGTTCAGCATACAAAGGCAGATTTTGCTCAATTGGAATACTTGCATCACGCAATTTCAAATGAACTGGTTGGTCTTCTTCATGGTTGGTGTTTGAAATAAACACAGAAGATAACTTGTCAAATGACAGTTTGCCATCTGGCTTCGGATAGTTCGGTTTGACTGAGCTCGCGGCTAATTCCAATGTTTTATAATCTGGAATTGGATCGCGAATGGTGAATGGCAGTCTGAAAATGTTTTGGTCGATGAAGTTGTATCCACCACCTACGATCGTACCGAAGCGATGCATTGCTGAACCAAAGTTACGCGCTGCATAAAGTTCTGGGTACAACCATGATGCTTGGAATTTTTCAGTGTATGCAGTCACTTCATCAGAAGAACGACCTGCTTGCAGTGCTTCAAATACTGCTTCAGCACATAACATGCCTGATTTCATTGCAGTGTGTGAACCTTTGATTTTCGCAAAGTTCAAGAAACCTGCGTCATCACCGATTAAGCAACCACCTGGGAAGGTCAGTTTTGGCAGTGCATTCAAACCACCTTTGATGACTGCACGTGCACCGTAAGATAAGCGTTTGCCGCCTTCTAGGTACTTGCTAATCACTGGGTGATGTTTGAAGCGTTGCATTTCATCAAACGGTGACATGTATGGGTTCTTATAAGAAAGATCAACGATCATTCCCATGGTCACTTGGTTGTTTTCAGCGTGATAGAGCCACCAACCGCCAGTTGAACCTGTTTCGGTCAAAGGCCAGCCTGAACCGTGAAGAATGAGACCTTCTTCGTGTTTTGCTGGATCAATTTCCCACAGTTCTTTGATACCGATACCGTAATGCTGTGTGTCAGCATCTTTGTTCAGGTCAAAGCGGCTCATGAGCTTTTTGCCTAAACTACCGCGGCAACCTTCTGCAAATAAGGTGTATTTTGCATGTAGTTCATAGCCTGGTGTGAAGCTTGATTTTGGCTCGCCTTCTTTGTTGACGCCCATATCGCCAGTTTGAATGCCTTTCACGCTACCATCTTCGTGGTACAGCACTTCAGATGCAGCAAAACCAGGGAATACCGTGACTTCAAGCTCTTCGGCTTTAGTGTTCAACCAACGAACAACGTTGCCCAATGACACAACATAATTACCATCATTGTGCATGGTTTTTGGTACGAAGAAATGGGGAACTTTAATACTTGCAGTTGGCGAGGTCAGCATGAATACTTCGTCGCGCTTTGCTGGCACGTTGAGTGGTGCACCGAGTTCTTTCCAATCTGGAAATAATTCATTTAATGCGCGTGGTTCGAGCACAGCACCAGAAAGGATATGTGCACCGACTTCAGAGCCTTTTTCGACGACACAAACTGAAAGGTCAGGTAGATTATTTTCAATTGCCAATTGGCGTAGTCGAATTGCGGCTGAAAGACCTGAAGGGCCTGCGCCTACAATTACAACATCAAACTCCATCGATTCACGTTCGATGTGTTCCATAAGGTTTCCTCGTTTAGGCGGGTGGCGATCAACAAACCGAACAGTGGTTGTTGCGATGCTGCCCGAAGCATGAAATCATTGCTATACGTCATAGCTGCGGTGATAGTATAAAATCAATACCGCATTTGCGCCACATTTACACGAATTAACTTGTCAATTTTAGTGAGTTAGCAGCATTGACGATGCTAAGCAACGTGACCGTTTGAGTGTAATCTCTTTTTAAGGATCGTTACCATGACTACAT
>JASLFQ010000196.1 GCA_030150595.1 Aquirhabdus sp. | reverse complement strand
CAGATTGAGGATCGTGGCGCGTTGGGTTATTCAGAGCTGAATAATGCCACACAAGCATTCATGAAAGCAGCGCAATCTGCACCTGAGCTTGGGCCAATGTTTTCCAGTTATCAGATTAATACGCCGCAGCTCAACGTCGATCTTGATCGCGTGAAAGCCAAGCAACTGGGCGTAGGTGTCACTGATGTATTTGACACCATGCAGATTTATTTGGGTTCGCTCTATGTGAATGACTTCAATCGTTTTGGTCGCGTGTATCAAGTTCGGGCGCAAGCGGATGCACCATTCCGTGCGCATCCAGACGATATTTTGCAACTGAAAACACGTAACAGTGCAGGTGAAATGGTGCCGTTGTCTTCGTTGGTTAAGGTCAGTGAAACGTACGGCCCTGAAATGGTTGTTCGTTATAACGGTTACACCGCTGCGGATATTAATGGTGGCCCAGCACCAGGTTATTCATCGAGTCAAGCCGAAGCTGCTGCTGAACGTATCGCTGCAAAAACACTGCCGCATGGCATCAAGTTTGAGTGGACAGATTTAACGTATCAGAAAATTTTGGCAGGTAATGCGGGGATCTGGGTTTTCCCAATCAGTGTGTTACTCGTGTTCTTGGTCTTGGCTGCTCAATACGAAAGTTTAACGTTGCCACTAGCGGTGATTCTCATTGTACCGATGGGTATTCTTGCCGCACTCGCAGGGGTTTGGCTCACCAAGGGCGACAATAATATTTTCACTCAAATTGGACTCATGGTGCTAGTTGGGTTGGCATGTAAGAACGCCATTCTGATCGTGGAGTTTGCGCGAGAGTTAGAACTGCAAGGTGCGACGCCAATCCGTGCAGCGATTGATGCAAGTCGTCTACGTTTGCGTCCAATTCTCATGACATCCATTGCTTTCATTATGGGTGTCGTTCCCCTCGTGACATCAACAGGTGCAGGTTCGGAAATGCGTCATGCCATGGGCATTGCAGTGTTCTTCGGTATGTTGGGTGTGACGTTCTTTGGTCTTTTCCTGACGCCTGTGTTCTATGTGCTGATGCGTTCGCTGCGTCGTGGACATAAGTTGCATTCGGCAACCGTGCATGAAGCGCCTGTGCCCACTGCACAGTACGAAGTTTGAGGAGTGAATAATATGAAGATGAATCACACATTAGCACTTTCTCCATTGATGACTGATTTGATGATGAGTTTGGTGTTGGCAGGTTGTTCGCTTGCACCTCACTATGAGCGTCCTGCTGTGAGTGTACCAACGGCATTCAAAGAGTCAGCGACAACTGAAAGCAAAGACTGGAAAACTGCTCAACCTGCAGATGACCAAAGTCGCGGTGAATGGTGGAAGGTCTTTCATGATGATACTTTGAATCAATTGGAGGATCAGTCTTTAGCTGAAAACCAAAATCTGAAAGCCGCCTCCGCGCATCTCAACGCGTCACGTGCTTTGCAACAAGCCGTGAAATCGCAATGGTCCCCGCAAATCAGTGCTGGTTTTGGCCCAACGCGAGAGAAGGCTTCGCCAGCATCACTTGGACTGACGCCTGACACCTCGACTTCAGCACAGACACTCTGGCGTGAGCAGGCAAGTGTCTCGTATGAGGTTGATTTATTTGGTCGCGTCGCGAGTAGTGTCAATGCTGCAAATGCCGATACGCAACAGAATGAAGCGTTATTTCATTCGTTGCAATTGGCTTTGCAGGCGGATGTTGCGCAGAGTTATTTTCTGATTCGTCAGCTTGATGCAGAGCAAAAATTGTATGCCAGCACTGTTCAACTACGTACACAAACGCTGGATTTGATTCAAAAGCGTTTTGATGCTGGTTATACCAGTGAGCTTGATTTGGCACGTGCAAAAGCGGAGTTATCTTCTGCACAGGCTGATTCTCTAGGTATTTCCCGTAGTCGAGCTGATGCTGAACATGCGCTAGCGCTTTTATTGGGTAAGGCTCCTTCGGATTTTACGCTGAATCAAAATCCATTGGCCTCAGTCAATATCGTAATTCCAGCGGGTTTGCCTTCGTCATTACTGGAGCGCCGACCAGATATTGCCGCGGCAGAACGGGCAATGGCCGCGGATAATGCGCGGATTGGAATTGCGCGTGCGGCGTTTTTTCCAATTATGAATCTGACTGGTGAGCTGGGATATGAGTCGTCTCAATTAAGTCAATTAGGTAGTTGGTCTAGTCGTACTTTTCTCTTAGGGCCATTAGCAGGCACGATGCTTTCATTACCAATCTTTGATGGTGGTTTGCGCAAGGCTGGTGTTGCACAAGCGCGTGCGAACTATGAGGAAGACGCAGCCAAGTATCGCCAAACGGTGCTGAATGGCTTCCGTGAAGTCGAAGATGGCTTGTCTGATCAACGCATCTTAGGTCAACAACTTCAAGCACAACAGGATGCTGTTCAGTCTGCAAGACGCGCGGCTGATCTATCGCATTTGCGTTATCAGGAAGGTTCTATTAGCTATCTCGATGTGATTGAGGCGGATAATAGTGTTCTCTTGCAAGAACGTAATGCTGTTCAGTTGAATGGCGATCGTGCACGTTCTGCGGTCAGTCTGATTCGTGCATTGGGTGGCGGATGGGATGGGCATGTAGACAGTGACAAAGGCTAAGTGGTCGCTTAGAACGATCCAATAGACTTTAAAAAAAGCGCCTTGATTATAAAATGAAGGCGCTTTTGTTATTTCTCAAAGACTATCAATCGATTTTGTAGAACCGCAACGCATTTTCTCTAAATATCGCTTTTAGCGCTTCATCGCCATAGGGCGCGATCATCTTGATCTTCGCTTCGATAATGTCAGGTAGAGTCGCTGTGACTTTATCCATCGGGAAGTTGGATGCAAACATTAATCGCTCATGACCAAAGACATCAATAGCATGTTCAACAAATGGGGAAAGCAGATTAACGATGGTGTCTACATTCGCCAATTCATGTCGTTTATGGAAGGAGTGCCCAAGCACAGGCATCAGTAATCCAGAGACTTTTGCATGAACATGTTTTTGTTCAGCGAGTTCGGCAATATTATCTTTCCACTGACTAAATATGCCAGCGCGTTGCTCGGCAGTTCGGCCAGTTTCGCGGCCAACTGGGCCAAAGACACCAACAGGCGTAGCTAAGTGATCAATGACGATAGATGTCTTTGGAAACTGTTTTGCTAAAGAGATGACATCGGCTAATTGCGTGGAATATGCCCAAGCATCAAAACTCAGACCATATCGTTCGAGCAGTTCAAATCGCTTGAGGAAAATTGGATTGGTATAAACATCAGGATAATGATTCCAAGCATGTACACCAGAATCCGCGTGATGTGCGGCCATGCAGCGTATCCCACGAAATAACGGTGACGCTTCAATATGTGAGCGCAACACTCTTTCAAACTGAGGATTAAGTGGATCAGCTTTACCAACAATTGCGCCGAGTTTTGGATTTTGTTGACCGAATGGTAATTGTGCAACCCAACGTGTTTCTTCAACGGCACCAATTCCGCGCTGGTGATGCCAATCTGCTTCGACGTGAACAACTGATTCAACATTAAATGGTAAACAGTCCTGCGCGTAATTTTCAGGTAAGTAGGCTGCTAGCGCATGGTCTGTTAGTCCTAGGCTGTCTAAGGTTTCTTTGGGAGTGGCAATCCGTGCAACACGATCAAGAACGCGAGGAAAGCCCCCAAGTAGTTTCACCGCTAAAGCTGCCTGATGCGGCGTATGATATGGATCCCATTGATGAATATGGGGATCAATAATCGAAAAGGGTAGCGAAGTCATGGTGTCGATATTCCTATTATTCTGAGAGCGGTTATCGCTAATACAACTGGTAATTTCTCAAATCAATAGCACATTGAGCTTGTCGAAATGCGCGGTGTTTGACAATTACTTCACTTCGACAGGCTCAGTGAACTGAGAGTCTTTTAGAAATACTAACCTAACTTCGAAACCCATTTGAGTGGTAAAACTTTCATCAGTGCTCCAAGTGGAGCCCAAGGCCAGCTCGGTACACAAGCAGTACTTGGTTCACGTTCAATAGCACGTACCAAGGCTTTGCTGCCCACTTCTTCGCTGACTTCAAATGGTAGTTTTGCAGCGCCTTCATTGAGTTCTGTACGGATGTAGCCCGGTAGAATGGTACTAACTTTAATAGGTGTATCCATGAGTTCGGCACGAATACCTTCAGTTAATGCTGCGATAGCCGCTTTACTTGCGGCATAAGTCGTGAGATGACGGGGCAGACCACGAATGGCACTCATGGATGAAATCGTCACGAGATGCCCAGCGTTTTGGCGGCGGAAAATTGCCACGGCGGCTTCACATTGCGCAAGACCAGCGATGAAGTTGGTTTCGGCAGTTTGACGATTGATTTCAAAATGACCTTTGCCAATACGTCGTCCATTGCCCACACCCGCATTAACAATGATGCGATCCAGTTGACCAAATTCTTGAGCAAACTCTTCGAAGACTTCAAACACTTGTGGGTAGTTGTTTACATCTAAAACTTTGACAGAAACTTGGACATTGTATTTTTCAGTCAGTTCTTTCTTTAGTTCTTCTAATCGTTCGATGCGACGTGCACAGAGTGCGAGATTATGTCCGCGTGCAGCAAATTCACGCGCCATGCCTGCGCCGACTCCTGAACTGG
>JASLFQ010000252.1 GCA_030150595.1 Aquirhabdus sp. | reverse complement strand
GCTTGTCAGCGTGATGTTTGTCGCTTGACCATCCATGACAATTGAAACTGGATACAGTGCATCCAATGCCGCACCATTCAAATACAAGGTTTCTTTAGGGCCTGGAACATTGGAAATCACAATATTAAAAGCCTGAACTTTTGGCGCAATGCCTGTGATGAGGTTCAATCCAGCTAAAGAGAACACAATCCCCGTGTAGTTGAGGATTTCACCTGGAGTCATACGGCTCATACGATCTTTAGAGTTTTGTACACTATTCCGAATGATCGTGATGCGTTCTAAAGGGTCGCTAACATGAGTTGCAAGGTTAGCCAGAATAAATGCAATCGCATTGCCACTATCGTCACCTTCTTTGCGCAATGAAATAGGCACCATTGCGATGAGTGGCTTGGCAGGGAGTGCATTTTGATTACTTAAATATGCACGCATTGCACCTGCGCAAATCGCCAGAACCACATCATTTAGTGTGAATTTTTCACCAAGATAGGTGGTCAGTTTCTTTGCAATATCGCGGAAACGTTGCAATTCATAGGATTGTGCTGCAAAGCGACGCGAGGCGGAAACAGGTTGGTTGATGATACTGCGCGGCGCTTGAAACACTGAAACATAATTCGGATCTTTACGCTGCGTAATTGCGGTATACACTTCGCGTGTCACATTGGGCGCGATTTGAATTTGTTTCGCGACGCTGTTCAAGAATTGGGTTGTTTTACTGATCGTAATCCCTGCTTTCTTGTGGTGCGTGGTTTTCATTGCCCAAGGTGGTGTTACTGTTTCGTCGAGTGGTGATGTAGACAATGCGCGCTGGACGAGTTTCATGCCGCCCACACCATCAGTCATCGCATGATGCATTTTCATATACATCGCAAAACGATTACCTTCGATCCCTTCAATGATATGGCATTCCCATAAAGGCTTTGCGCGATCAAGAAGAGCAGAGTGCTCTTGAGAGACGTAGGTCAAAAGCTCACGTACGCGACCTGGTTTAGGCAAAGAAATATGTCTAAAGTGTTGATCAATATCGAATTCGTGGTCTTTATCCCAGAAATAGCCATTTAACACTTGGTTAAAGGGTTGGACAGGTTTTTCTTCTGAAGCGCGAATTTTTTGGACGAGTTGCCAAACAAAATCGGAAGGTGCATTTTCTGGGAGTTTAAATAGAAATAAACCAGCGACATGCATCGGCTGTTTTCGACTTTCTAAGGTGAGGAATATCAAATCTATTGGACCGAGTGCACGCATGTTTTACCTCATCTCCTCGCGAGAAATACGACAGTGATTGTCGATTCACAGCTCATTTTAATTAGTTTGAATAATATAGCATGAAGAGTGCCAAGTTGGTGCGGGCGGATCGGTTTGACTGATGTAATTTTTAAGATATTTATAAGAGTATCTTTGAAAAATCTAAACACAATATTTTATTTAGATGAAACTATATCTGGTTGTTTCTTCATCAATCCTGTAGTCTGCTCTTTAATTTAGCTTCATTCTATGGATGTGTTCATTTTTGCAGGCGCAACTTTTGTGCAGCCACATCGCATTATCGATGCTTCTTCTGACGTGCTCATGGTTCCGATACCAGAAAATCACTCATTGAGTACGCCATGTTTGTGTCACCTGCAGCACCTGTTGAGGTCAAAACCAGTTCGGTGATGGTCGGTGACAATCATTTTCTAATTCGTGCGTTAAAAGATAAACAACAATTTTCTGATCCTGATGGAATTGCAGAAGAGGCGGGCATTTCTTCATCAACATGGCCGTTGTTCGGGACTGTCTGGCCGTCGGGCATGATTCTCGCTGAGTTGATCAACATTCATGTGTTGGATGGTTTACGCATACTTGAGTTAGGTTGTGGATTAGGTTTGGCGAGTATCGTTGCGCATTATCGCGGTGCGAATATTACCGCTAGTGATTATCATCCTTCGGCACGTGATTTTTTTGCTGAAAATATTGCGTTGAATCATTTAGCGCCGATGAGTTTTTCATTGTGCGATTGGGCAAAGCTGCAACCTGAAATGGGCGATTTTGATTTGATCATTGGCAGTGACTTATTGTATGAGCCTAATCATCCAGCACTCTTATCAGCGTTTATTGATTTGCATTCCAAGCCGACGGTTGAGGTGATTATCATCGATCCAAATCGTCGCCAGCAGCGTGAGTTTACAAGATCAATGGAAAATCTGGGTTATGTCTATACGATGACGCGTGGATCTGTAGAGCAGATTGAGCGGCTGAATTTTAAAGGCAAAATTATGACGTATCGGCGCGGATGATTTCGATTCATAAGCATGTGAATGGCAGATAGCCTTTCACGCGTTGTTATATCAGTTTATAATATGAACGCTTATCTATAAGATTTTAGAGCAGTATTTGCTAAACGTTGCTTTTGCAGCAAACCACACCGATCTGTTGTGCATCCAAAGACCTTCTTCTTTTGGTTGATTTTCCTGAATTTAATGAATGGTCGTTATGATAAAAGAAAAGATTGAAGCCGCCGAAGCCATACGAGGAGTTGCATGTCTCTTTGTGGTGTTTTCGCACTTATCGTTGACTTTTTTTCCTTCACTCCATAATTTCTTTAATCATCCAACCACGACGGAATATTACGAGTTGTGGATGCATAACTCACCATTCGCGTTCTGGTATTCAGGTACAGCAGCGGTTTATATCTTTTTTGTTTTAAGTGGTTATGTGCTCACGTATACCATTGTGAATAGCCGTGATCCGATTAAAAAAATTAAAACGATGAGTATCAAGCGCTATCCGCGTTTGATGTTGCCTGCATTGGTGTCGTGTATTTTGTTGTGGGCAGCATATCGTTGGGTTGATGCGCCGACAGACAATGTCACGGATTGGGGTTCGTCGATCGGTGATGTGCCTGATTCGACATTTCTGTATGCGGTCTATGATGGCAGCATTAAGTCATTTTTCTTAGGCTATAGTGACTACAACTGGGTGTTGTGGACGATGCGAATAGAGCTTTTGGGCTCATTTGGTTTGTTCTTCTTACTCTATTTACGAGAAAAGAAAGCCGTTTTCTCGTGGTTGATTCCAATCTTCACCCTCATCTTATGTCTTGATTTGGATTATTTAGGTTATGCCGCGTTCCTGATTGGATCGTTATTTTATTTCCATAAAAAGAATCTTTCAAACGTCGTGGCATTTTTTTGTTTGATGTTGGGTTTATATTTTGCAGGCGTGCATAACACGAGTAGCGCGTATAAGATTTTTTATGCAGTACTGAATGATCAGACATATGAGATTTTGAATTTCCTCTCTGGTCCGCTGATTGTCATGTCAATTATGTGGAATAAGCGGCTTGCCGAAGCGTTTAGTAACCGCGTGACCATCTTCTTAGGCAAGATTTCCTTTGCTGCTTACTTAAATCATTTGTTGATTTTGTTTGTTGTCGGGCTGCCCTTGTTCCAATTTCTCTATGAGTTACATTGGGGCTACGGTTTGTCTGCAGTGGTGACTTGTCTGACTGTCGTTGCTCTGACAATTGCATTTTCTGAGGTTTTTTATCATTTTGTTGATAAAAATACCATGAAGTTATCCGCAAAAATTTCCGATAAATTTATCTAGTTTTCTATACGATTCAAAAATCATTTTGCATTGATTTGCCCGGTGATTTTGAGCTGTAGCTGTTTGTTGTGATTGTATGCAATTGTCTTCGCTGGCTTGTATTTTCATAGACATGAAGATGATTTCTATGCTATTGATCAGAACAGAAACTCATAACAAGGACTCGTGATGAACACTCATAACAATACTCACAATCACACACATAAAGCACGTCAGCATTTGGTCGCATTACAAGATGAGTTGCAAGCGCGCTTGGCACGCATAGAAGCGGAGCGTGTGGAGCGTAATGCGCCAGATAATGAGCAATGGAGCGATCAGGCAGGTCTGCATGGGCGTGATGACGAGCAGATGGCTGTCCAGTTGGCCGCAAAAGGCGAACTCAATCAGGTGAAAGAAGCACTTGCTCGTTTAGATGCGGGGCGATATGGGTTGTGTGCGGTTTGTGGTGAGGAGATAGAACCTGAACGGTTAGAGGCCTTGCCTTTTGCGACACGATGCAAGACGCATGCGGTTTGAGTGACTTTATTGTTGGGTTTAATCATTTTTGCCTGCATTGCATTTGTTATAATGTCGTAGTGCTATGAGGGCGACATTTCTTTGTCATAAACTCATTGCAAGATGATGATCTACACAGATTGATTTTTAACTCAATCACCTAAAAATTCCCTCCTTTATTTTTTATCAGTGTCTATAAATAATAGACGCTGAGGTTGCAGAGTAAGCAAAGATATGATGATTTTTGATGAAGTCGAGCATGA
>JASLFQ010000311.1 GCA_030150595.1 Aquirhabdus sp. | reverse complement strand
CGTCAGCAAAACCATGCACCACGTGCATTTGGACATGAGACTTTGCTGATCATGCAACACGGTATCGCCTGTTGGCTCGTCGGACGACGAATTCCGATTCTGATTGCGAGTTTTGCATATCCAGAACCGTCCTATAGTGCGGAATATCGCTTAATGTATTCACCCGAATTACACTTTAATGCAGAATTCACATCGCTCACCTTTGACGCGCGCTACCTCGACCTTCCATTGATGCAAAATGAACGCACTGTCAACGCCTTTATCCGCGCAGCGCCAGCAAATATTGTTTTGAAATATAAGAATAATTCTAGTTTCTCCGCCACCATTCGAAAAACGCTGCGCGCGCAGCCTAGTCAAGAATGGCCAGATTTCGATACATTTGCCTCAAATCTCAATATGACACGATCAACTTTACGTCGACGCCTAGAAGAAGAAGGACAACCGTTTCAAGCCATTAAAGATCAGCTTAGGCGTGATATTGCGATTGAATCGCTCACCCACTCTTCAAAAAGCGTCATGGAAATCGCAACTGAATTGGGTTTTGCAGAACCCAGCGCATTTCATCGCGCGTTTAAAAAATGGACAAATACCACGCCAGGTGAATTTCGACAACGACTACAACAAACCCAATAATGATCATCCAGAAAACCACAACGAATCCACTTGAACACTTAACGCAAAAAACCAATGCCCGAAATTTTCAGACATTGGTTTTCTTTTACTGATTTAGTTTGAGAGTTAATTGGATGGGGCTGTTGTGACGCCACCTTTCAAAGTGTCTGAGGTTGATGTTGGTGCGCCCTGAACTTGACCAGTAGGCTCTACGTCATGGAAAACAACACCGTTTTTCCAAACGACACGTTTCACTGAATCCTGACTTGAATTTGCGTTAGTCGCATTTGCGTTATTTGCTTCCGCATTGAGCGCATTGGCGTTATTGACTGCATCAGCTTTGTTCGCCTCTGCTGCACGTTCTCTTTGCTCGGTCACATGATGTCGATTGTGCTTGACGACAGTTTTAGTCGTGGTGGTTTGGGTCACTACTTTTGTTGTTGTATCAGCTGGTTGTGTATCTGCCAGAGCATACAACGGAAAACCAATCCCCATTGTTAGCGCAACAACGGTAAGATGACGACGTGTGAAATTATTTGATATGCTCATTATTAGACTCCAGTTAAATTACTGTTCACATCTCATCATAAAACGATAAAAAATCTTATGCCTCATACGTGTTGTGTACTTGTGCTGTAAAAGTGTTGGTTCACCCCGACCTAGACACGTTCTATGTTGTCTAGACGGGGTTTGTGTAACAAGCTCTTCACACATTTATGGTCAATGAAGATTGCGATTAATGATGACTAAAAATATTCACCAACTGCATCACCACCACAAAGAAAAATATCAACAAACCAAACACAATCGACATGATGCTGGTCGTATTTACATTCCGATTGAGCGACACATCACGCGTACCATCGGCGGAATTGATAAAAGTATCTTGATCACGAATGATCGCTTGTGGAATCAATTGCTCACTCTCTGTCGTCAAACCATCAATCCGTTTAACCGCCGTTCCAATCGCAAGGAACTCGATAATGCCACCACCCAAATCATAGACATACGTCTTAATTCCCACGACCTGATCCGCCCCACATTGCTGAGCATCAAGCTCAATATGCTTCAACGCATTCTCACGCGCTTCATAAATCAACGTCGTCATCGTCGTAATTTCGCCTTTCACAAAAGACCGCAAGAACGAACTCAAACCACCGATAAACCCAAGCGAATACACCGACACACCCAAAACCAATTTCACAGGCATATAACCTTGATTAACCAAATTCCACATTTCTTCATTGGTCAGATCACTGGTAATCGGATTCTTATAATTACTTTCAGGCAACATCGCATGGCGCGACGCGGTACCGATCATGACCATTTCCTGCATACCCGCAAGCGGCAAAATCGTCGTTTTAATCCCGACAACTGCATTCGCACCAACCGCGCTCGCCTCAAATGCAATTCGCTCTAACGCCAGATGACGTGTTTTATTAAAAATTTCAGAATACTGTTTGATTTCACCACGCGCTAAACTTCTTAAGCCGCCAACAATCCCGCCGCCAATCCCAATTGAATATGCAACATTGCCGAATACAAATTGCTTCGGTTTAAAGCCACTATCCAACTGGCTATACAATGCTTGGCCATCCGCCGAAGTCGAGAACTTAAAGCGGTCGTCGGCCTCACCATTCTTATCTAAGTTCTTATCAACATCATGATGAACCGTTGAACCAATGGATAAAAACTCAATATTAGTTCCTTGAAAAATCAAATCATTCGACACGCCCGTGATGCCAATGCCACCGTGGCTTTTCGCCTCAGCCAACATGCGTTTATAGGCGAGTAAACGTCCTGTATGAATAAGTTCCGTCACAGGCTTCACTTCACCGCCTGCCAATATTTTGAGTCCTGAGCCAATGCTACGCAGCAGCCCCAACGAATAGACACTATTCCCGATCACCAGATTTCCAGGTAATAAATCTTTCTTCTTTAAACAATAAATTTCGTTGCCAGATAATCCTGTAATAATCGTCATTCTATTGCTTCCTTTTAGATGAATATTAAAAAAATCTACATATCACTTCCTAAAACTTTTAGGCAACTCGC
>JASLFQ010000260.1 GCA_030150595.1 Aquirhabdus sp. | reverse complement strand
AATCCTTGACTTAAATGAGCTTCGACTTGTACGGCAGGGGCATTGAGACCCATGACCGCACGTGTCCAGACTTGAGCAAATGACATCGTAAAACCTATTATTTGTTGTAAAGGTGAAACATCAGCAAATGCTGAAAATTATAATCTTCAGAATATCAATATTTTATGTGTGGTCTTTTATATCAATATTATTCAGAGGATGAGGGTTGAGCGTTTGTCTCTGTATTCGTATTCTCGTGGAGTAATGCTTTTTCGAGTGCATTGACCTGTTGTTCTAATGCTTTGATCGCTTGTCTCGCTTCTGAAAGCTGTTTTTCTTGGCGCAAAAGCGTATCTCGGCTCACAATATCCATACGATCTAAGGTATCACTGAGCCATGCGCGAAGATTTTTTTCAAAATCTGCTTTAGGGGTTTTTAGTTGTTCTGAAACTGCTTGGAAAAATTGCTCTAACATAGTGCTGACTCGCTCTTTAATGGTGCGCTTAATCATAAGCGACTCTGTTTGGATCATTTGATTAAAAATTACTTAAAAACAGAATGATATGTTTCTTGAAAAAGTGCATTTATGGTGCGCTAGATTTTCTATTGCATATTTATAGCATTAGGTGTATCAATTTAAGTGATTAATATTGTGATTTACGGCAGCAGTATTTCTATTGCTGCATGAACTGCACACTTTTAGAGCGCTTAATCTATTGTCGCCTTTATGTTATAGCAATGTGCTTCGTGTTGTTCGTATGATAATTTTAGTCTAGTTTTAACGAAGAAATAATGTGTATTTGTGATTTTCTATAATTTTTTTCTATAAATCATCGCCATACATAATATTTTTACGTTAATCTCTGCAAGCAGTATCAGTCTGGTACGGTTTTTGAATAGCAAAGTGTGTAGGTGTTTTTTTTTCATCATCAAGAGTAAGCGTTCTTTATACATCACGTATTAAGTACAAAGGAGTTTTTACAATGAAATTAGTGACCGCTGTCGTTAAGCCATTCAAATTGGATGATGTTCGTGAGGCTTTGTCTGATATTGGTGTTCAAGGGATTACAGTGACTGAAGTCAAGGGCTTCGGTCGCCAGAAAGGACATACCGAGTTGTATCGTGGTGCTGAGTATGTTGTGGACTTTCTTCCAAAAGTAAAAATCGATATCGCGATTCGCGATGAGATGGTAGAGCAAGCGGTTGAAGCGATTACACGCGTAGCGAGTACCGGCAAGATTGGTGATGGCAAGATTTTTGTTAGCAATCTTGAACAAGTCATTCGTATCCGTACTGGTGAAACTGGACCAGAAGCGGTTTAAGGGAAATAGTCGAACACTCGTTCAGACTGCGAGTAAGTTCGAATATGTAAGAGCTGTATCTACCACATTGCTTTTAAAAACTTTTTACCATTTTAATTGATATTGCACAGAGGACTACCTCATGAAACAAGTATTACTAGCGCTTAGTTTTGCTGGCGCTCTCCTTGCATCACCGCTGACTATGGCGGATGAAGCATCGGCTCCAGTAGCAACAACAGCGGCGGCTTCGGCGCCTGCCGCAACTGCACCAGCAACGGCTACGGCGGCTGCACCTGCTGCAGCAACACCAGCGGCTGCTCCAGCTGCACCACCAAAACTGGATAAAGGCGACAGTGCTTGGATGTTGACATCCACTGCGTTAGTTTTGATGATGACCATTCCTGGTTTGGCGTTGTTCTACGGTGGTATGGTTCGTCGTAAAAACGTACTCGGTACCATGATGCATAGCTTTGCTGCGACTGCAATCGTGACTGTAGTTTGGGTCGTAATCGGTTATTCACTGGCATTCGGTGATAGCACTGGTTCGCTAATTCCTTATATCGGTGGTTTCGATAAGGTTCTAATGAAAGGAATTGCAATCGATAAAGTTTGGGTCGATGCGGGCGGTACAGCAAGTACGATTCCGGAATATCTGTTCATGGTTTTCCAAATGACTTTTGCGATCATCACTGCAGCTTTGATGAGTGGTTCTTTTGCTGAACGTATGAAGTTCTCTGCATTCATGTTGTTCATCGCGCTCTGGAGCCTCGTTGTTTACTCACCAATCTGTCATTGGGTCTGGCATGCAAAAGGCTTCTTAGCAGCTGCAGGTGATTTGGATTATGCAGGCGGTACAGTTGTTCATATCAACTCTGGTATTGCTGGTCTGGTCTCTGCTTATGTATTGGGCAAACGTATCGGTTACGGTAAAGAGCCAATGGCACCGCACAACCTTACTTTAACTGTTATCGGTGCTGGTTTACTGTGGGTGGGTTGGTTTGGTTTCAACGCGGGTAGTGCTCTTGCAGCGAGCCCAAATGCAGCAATGGCAATGGTTGTAACTCAAGTTGCAACAGCAACAGCATCATTGAGCTGGTTGGCAGTTGAACGCTTCGTTCGTGGTCATGCTTCAGTATTGGGCGGCGCGTCTGGTGCGGTTGCTGGTCTGGTTGCGATTACTCCAGCGTCAGGTTTCGTAGATGTTGGTGGTTCTTTGGTGATTGGTTTGGTTGCTGGTGCGGTCTGTTTCTGGGGTGCAACTGGCCTGAAACGTCTGTTAAAAGCTGACGACTCATTGGATGCTTTCGGTGTGCATGCGGTTGGTGGTATCACTGGTGCGCTCTTGACAGGTGTGTTCGTGACCAAAATGGTTACTGGTACTGATCCTAAACCAGTGATGGATCAATTAATGATCCAAGGTGAAGGCGTACTGGCAACTCTGTTATACAGCGGTATCGTGACTTTCATTCTTCTGAAGATTATTGACATGGTTATCGGTCTGCGTGTTTCTGAAGAAGCTGAACGTGAAGGTCTGGACTTGTCACAACATGGTGAACGTGTTGAAGGATAAGGTTTAACTTAACGGTTAAATAGCGTAAAAAAATGAGAGCTTAGGCTCTCATTTTCTATTCCTGAAATTTATAAAGCTTTATTAACACGGAGTTCAGTTTCAGTTGGATTGGTTTTATTTCACGCCATTCAGAATTTTTCCTTTGATAAATTTCACGCCATTGAATGTATAGGTACTGCTCTTGTTCTTCTGTGTTCTGGCTTTACAGTTTTCATGGATATAGTGAAATGTAATAGCAACATTCTCCTGACCTTCATTGGTCACGTGAAAATCAGAAGACAAGTCGTCTTCGTCGTCTTTATCGAAATGTGATCGAGTATTTTCATCAGATAAGCAGCCTCCACCGCCACTGTTATCGCCAAAACCAGCTAAATCTTGAGTCACTAGTGGTATGCCTGATTTGTTTGGATCAAGATAAAGTACATAGTAGTTTGTACCGTACATATCGTCGTGCACGAACCATACGGTATTATGTAGCTCAAATCTTTGACCATTTTCCCCCTTAAATTCGCGAACTACCTCGTCTGGCAGATTTGATGCGAAATCGCTATCGAAAGAGTTACAACTATTAGATTTACTAAAATTACAATAAAAACTATAAGGATTTGCGGTTGATTGTCCGCCTGACACAATGAATTTATTATCATCTATACGGATGCAAGACGAATTATCGTTGCCGAGAAATGAATCGGGTTTGGTCATCCAGTAATTTTTAAGTTTTATGAAGGGTTTGGTTTCCAGTGCGGATTTACATGCTACAGAAAGATCATCTTTATGAAAGTTTGATTCTAAGGTTAATACTTGTTGCAACGGTATTTCTTGATTAGGTTTCCATGCAGCAATCATTTTATTCATAATTTTGAGTTGATCATCAGGGATGTTTTCCTTTTTACTTATGATTTCATAGAGTAATTCTGATTTTCCTGTCATTGTTGAGAACAGAGATGCAGAATATTCAATCAAATTTTGTCCATGTATGGATTTTGCTGCAAGCGAATAAAAGAAATAGGCAGCAAAATCGTGGGTTTCAAGGGGTTTATCGTATCCGTAAGGAAGAGATCTTCCAGAATATAGTTGACCTAGAGAATATTGTGCTCTTGTATTGCCAGATTCAGCTAAGTGAAGCCATATTTGTTTTGCTTGAGTCAGATTACCCTGAAAAGCTGCCATATCTCCGTCATCCGCATTGATATAAACATTGGTAGGCCATATTTGTGCGAGACATCCCAGATTTTGTTTAGAGAATTTGATTCCATTCTGTCTGGCTTGTTCTCGCCATTTCATGCTTTCTGCAATATGCGTTGGATGATCTACATATTCAGAGTCATTATAATAAACAAATCCAAGATCAAATTGCGCCTCAGCATTGCCTGCTTTTGCAGCTTGTTCTAACCAATGTTCTGCTTTCTTGTATTCACTTGCCACTGCAGGTGGTGGACAGGCATAAATTAGCCCAAGTTTAAATTGAGCTTGATGATCACCATTTTGGGCTTTTTGCACAAGATTGGCATAATCTTTATTCGCTGCAAAAGGATCGTCTACAGAATCCGCATGACACACTGAGGTTAGAACAAATAAAGATATCAGTAGTAGGGAATATGCTGGTTTCATCATAAGTGCTAATCCTTTATTCTCTTTGTGTATGCACTAGAATGGAGTGCATGATATTTGTTGTAATTATTGAGAAATATTCCATTTTCTCATCCCATGGATAGATTTTGCGCTAGTTCTAACTTGTAAAGCAATATGTCGATGAAGTATTCGTCGCAATGAATTTTTCCTTGTTTATTTGCTAGACTACAGCTAACTTTATTTTCTAATTGTCACTCTTATGCATTGTCCATTTTGTAATGCGCCTGATAGTAAGGTGATTGATTCACGCTTAGCCGCAGAAGGTCGCCAGATTCGTAGACGCCGTGAGTGCGTGACATGCAGTGAACGCTTTACGACGTTTGAATCCTATGATGTGGTGATGCCACGTGTTCAGAAATCAAATGGTCGTTATGAACCATTTGATGAAGCAAAACTAAAACGATCATTACAGCACGCATTACAAAAACGTCCAGTCAGTCTGGATCAGATCGATACAGTTTTATTAGAAATTGGTCAGAAACTCCGCAGTTTAGGCGAACGAGAAGTGCCGTCGCGTTTGATTGGCGAGGCGGTGATGGAGGCGT
>JASLFQ010000210.1 GCA_030150595.1 Aquirhabdus sp. | reverse complement strand
CGAGTGTTCAGAATCTGCATTCGCCAAATACGCTGCTTTAGAATACTCTGTTCTTCATATCCCGACATTAATTGCTCCTGCGACTGTTGGAAGTTTCCGTTTCTCAACGAATCGTCTATTTTTGTCCTACAGATTGTGCCTTATGTTTCACAAAAGAGAAATAGATATTTTATAGGAAAACATGTCTTTGTTTGTTTATACGCCTTTGTATGAGCAAAGAATGTATAACTTTATATGCGAACATGATACTTGTATTAGTGTGACATGAGTTGTGCTAATGCAACGACTGGTGCAGTTTCTGTCCTTAATACGCGCTCGCCAATCTGCCATTTTATAAAACCTGCTTGTTCTGCAAGTTCAATTTCAGTATAGCTTAAGCCACCTTCTGCGCCAATTAGTAAACTAATTGTTGTCGGAAGTTTCTTTGGTAATGGTTTCGGTGCTTGAATAGGAGCGAGCACAAGTTTTAACTCGCTTTGTATGCTTTGTAACCAATTTTCAAGAGACATTGGCGGGAGAACTTGAGGGATGCGATTGAGTCCACATTGTTCACATGCAGCAATGGCGACTTGTTGCCAATGATCGATTTTCTTTTGATCTCGATCATATTTAAGTCGCATTTCACAGCGTTCGCTTGTCAGTAATTGAATAGCGCCAACGCCAAGTTCTGTTGATTTCTGAATGGCATAATCCATCCGATCGCCTTTACTCATGACTTGTCCAAGCGTCACGAAATAAGGTTCAGTGCGATTTGTTGGGTTAAAACTTTGTACGCGGACTTTGGCATCTTTTTTATTGATCTCAATGAGCTCAACGTCGTATTCGCCCCCTAGACCATTAAATAGCGTCGCTTGGTCGCCGATATTTGCACGAAGTACACGTGTCCAATGATGAAAAACCATATCTGGTAAATCAACAGTCGTGTCGATGCTGAGCGGAATATCTGCGTAAAAACGACTCATGGTAATGATAGATTTTCCGTATTATTTTTTAATGTAGTGTTAATTGGTTGCATGACTGCCCACTCAATGGCTTGGCGTGCGACATCAATGACATGCTCAATTTCTTCAGATGTAATGCAGTACGGTGGAATAATATAGACCTGATGTCCAATCGGACGCAATAAAATGCCTTTACTCATGGCAAATTGCGCAATAAAACGACCGCGTGATTCATGTGCTGGATACGGTTGACCATTCGCCTGTACTAATTCAAAAGCGCCGATCATGCCAGTTTGACGAATATGACGAATATGAGGATGGTCTTTAAGTTTTGCTAATGCGCTTTGTAATGTCGCAATCAAGGTTTGATTATTTTGCAGCGTATGTTCTTGCTGGAAAATATCAAGCGAGGCAAGGGCAGCGCGTGCAGCCAAAGGATTCCCCGTAAAACTATGCGAATGCAAGAACCCACGAGTAACATCTGCGCTATAAAAAGCTTGATACACATTATCTGTCGTCATCACGCATGACATGGGTAAATAGCCAGCGGTCAGACCTTTCGATAGACATAAGAAATCAGGCGTGACCTGTGCTTGTTCCAAGGCAAACATTGTTCCTGTACGCCCAAAACCCACAGCAATCTCATCGAAAATTAAATGCACGTTTAGACGATCACAGAGTGCGCGAAGGCAAGTGAGATAAATCGGCGGGTACATTTTCATGCCCGCTGCGCCCTGAACTAAAGGTTCAACGATAATCGCGCAAACGGTATCTTGGTTTTCTAGGAGGAGTTTTTCAAGTTGAGCAAATTGGCGGGTAAGAAAGTCGTCATCCGTTTCGCCAGCTTCTTTTAAAGTGAGATCGGGCGTAGGTGCGCGTAAATGCTGAATGAGTAGCGGCTGATATTGACTTGAGAAAAGCGGAATATCGGTTACAGCCAAACTACCTAACGTTTCGCCATGATAGCCATTTTGCAGTGATATGAACGTTTTGCGTTGTGGCTGATTGGACTGATGCCAATATTGCAAACTCATTTTCAGTGCAACTTCGACAGCGGCCGATCCGCTGTCAGCAAAGAAACAACGGGTGAGTTTCTCGGGCGTAATCTCGACTAAACGCTGCGCCAACTGTTCAATCGGTGGGTGAGTAAAACCAGCGAGCATCACTTGTTCAAGTTGACCGAGCTGATCAATGATTGCGGCATTCACCTTTGGATGACTATGCCCATGCAGATTGACCCACCATGAGCTGATTTCATCCAGAATCGGTGTCCCATCAGCTTTATATAGATAAGCGCCTTGTCCTCGCACCACTTCGAGCGGAGGGGAGTTTTCGTGGGTTTGCATTTGCGTGCAAGGATGCCAAAGTGGGGAGGTCATTTTATTAGCCTAAGTTTAGATCCTTGACCAATTGCCTTGTTGGTTCAGTTTGATTCATAGTATAGAAATGCAAAGCAGGCGCGCCACCCGCAATCAACCGCTCGCATAAACGTACTACAACATCATGTCCAAATGCGCGAATACGTTGACTGTCATCGCCATAGGCAGCAAGTTGCTTACGAATCCAGCGTGGAATTTCAGCGCCTGAAGAATCCGCAAACCGAATCAAATTGCTGGCATTGGTAATTGGCATAATGCCTGGAATGATTGGCGTATGAATGCCACGTTTTGCCAATTCATCGACAAAGTAAAAATAGCTGTCGGCATTAAAGAAAAATTGAGTAATGGCAGAGTTTGCACCCGCTTTAACTTTATCAATAAAGCGCTCGATATCTTGATCGAAGCTTTCAGCTTGTGGATGCATTTCTGGGTAGGCCGCCACTTCAATATGAAAGTGATCACCTGTCGTTTCGCGAATAAACTCGACTAGATCACGTGCGTAAGGCAATTCGCCTAATCCAACTTGACCCGATGGCAAATCACCACGCAACGCCACTAAATGGCGAATACCTTGGCTTTTATAACGTTCCAGTAGTTCCGCAATGCGTGACTTGTCATCGCCAATACATGATAAGTGTGGCGCGACAGGTGCGCCATTACCATGAATTGCATCAATGGTTGACAGTGTGCGATCACGTGTTGAACCGCCAGCGCCATAAGTTACTGAGAAATATGCTGGATTTAATACTTGTAGTTCTTGGTGTACAACTAAAATTTTCTCTGCGCCGAGATCAGTTTTCGGTGGAAAAAATTCAAATGAAATAGGTGTAGTCATGACATTGATTCGATCAGAAAAGAGGTTTTGTATATTTGTACTCTCTCGATCAAAATCAAAAGAGAAGGCTTCATTCATAAAGCTCTCGCCGCCACGATGGGTGACGAGAGTTTTTCTAACGACTAATATTTAGAGATTAGTAGCTATTAATATTTGTAGCTTTCAGGCTTAAATGGCCCTTCAACTGGTACACCCAAATACGCAGCTTGTTCTGCTGTGAGTGTGGTTAACACACCGCCAAAACCTGCAACCATTGCCGCCGCAACTTCTTCATCGAGTTTCTTCGGTAATAACTCAACGCGTACTTTGGCTTGTTTTTGATCAGCGGGTAAGTCTGCGAATTTCTCGCTGAACAGATACATTTGTGCCAAAACTTGGTTAGCAAATGAGCCATCCATAATACGTGACGGATGACCTGTCGCATTGCCCAAATTCACCAAACGACCTTCAGAAAGCAAAATCAAAAAGTTATCGCGTGATTCTGAACGGAATACTTGATGAACTTGTGGTTTAACTTCTTCCCAACGATAATTTTTACGCAAATATGCCGTGTCAATTTCGGTGTCGAAATGACCGATATTACAAACGACTGCGCCATTTTTCAATGTATCTAGCATTGCAGAATCACAGACTTTGTCGTTACCTGTTGTGGTCACGATCAGGTCGGTTTCACCTAATAAACGGGTATCAATGTCCGCTTTGTTGCCAGTGACAATACCGTTCTTATAAGCAGAAACGACTTCGTAACCATCCATGCATGCCTGCATTGCACAGATAGGATCGATTTCAGTGACGCGTACGATCATGCCTTCTTGGCGTAAAGATTGCGCTGAACCTTTACCAACATCGCCATAACCAATCACAAGTGCGCGACGACCTGCCATTAGCATGTCTGTACCGCGTTTGATTGCGTCATTGAGGGAGTGGCGGCAACCGTACTTGTTGTCGTTCTTTGATTTGGTGACTGCGTCATTGACATTAATAGCCGGCACTTTCAATGAACCGTCTTTCCACATTTCAAATAGACGCGCTACACCAGTCGTTGTTTCTTCGGTCACACCATGAATACGGTCGAGCAGTTGTGGATACTTATTGTGAACGAGAGCCGTTAAGTCACCGCCATCATCCAGAATCATGTTGGCATCCCACAGATTGCCTTTGCCATCATGGATTTGCTGTTCTAAACACCATTCATATTCCGCTTCGGTTTCGCCTTTCCAAGCGAAAACAGGTGTTCCACTTGCAGCAATGGCTGCAGCAGCATGGTCTTGAGTCGAGAAAATATTGCATGACGTCCAGCGTACATCTGCACCCAAATCAACCAGTGTTTCAATCAACACAGCCGTTTGGATGGTCATGTGAATACAACCGAGAATTTTAGCGCCTGCCAATGGTTTAGCTGCTGCATAGCGACGACGCAAGCCCATCAGAGCGGGCATTTCGTATTCAGCAAGGGTAATTTCTTTGCGACCGAAGTCGGCAAGTGAGATATCTGCGACTTTATAGTCGTGAGTGGTGCTTAAAGCTGCCGCGTTCATGAGGATCTCCTTAGATCACTTAAGTTCGCGGATGCCGTTGCAATATAGATATGCGTTTAATGTAAGTTAAACGTGAGCGACGTACCGAGCCTAGCAGGGGGTCACGCTATTTGGTGACATAAATCCTGTTGCAGCATCCCTCGGTACGCGTATTGTACGGATGAGGATAAGCTTAGACTAGTGGTTTATGCTGAAATTTATAGGATTACTGTGATTATTTAGATCATTAGTTCGAGTAGTTGAGTCTTTAATGACCTTGTTTGACATCAAAATGTAACCGTTTTGTAACTATATTGTCATGATGAATGTTTGTTAGTGTTTGTTTTGAAATGATTATTTTGTGTATTGGTTGAAAAATAATCTGATATCTTACACAAAGCAAGCAATGCTTTTCGCTTCGGGTGATGCAAAGATGTTTCAAATTATGTTTTAATGATTATCACGGGAACATTGTGTTCCATATATAAATTTGAGGAATAACTATGAAGACTCTTCGTATTCTTGCTGTTACGGCAGCTGTTTTCGCAGCGGGTTCTACTTTTGCACAAGGTCCTTCACTTCTTGGTGATCCAGCGCTGTCATTGTCTAATGTGTCAGTAGGTGCTGTAGCTGGTACAGTGGGTTACGGCGTAAACTTTGGTTATGATGTAACGCCTAACACAAGCTTGAACATTGGTTGGGCTGGTGGTAGCTTCCCAGGCCTTCATGGCAGTTCAATTGATGTAACTCATCAAGATACACCTACGACAGTTGGCCACTATAAAGTTAAAACGAGCAATAGCCAGCTAGAAAATACATCTGTAGTTGTTAAATACACACCTTTCAGCCAACAATATCTGAACTGGGCTAATGTTCAATTTGGTACATACATTCAAGACAGTGCTTATCGTTTAAGCTATCAAGGTGCTACTGTTGGTAAAGTATCAACAGGTCCTTCTGTAAACCCATATTTGGGCTTTGGTATCGCACCTAAGCTTGATGCACATTGGGGTGTAAACCTTGATCTTGGTGTGATTTATAGCGGTAAACAATCTGCTCAGTTCAATGATGGTACTTCAACTGTTCTGGCTGATCGCTATCGTTGGGATCCAGTTGCACAAGCAGGTGTTTCTTATCACTTCTAATCTCAAGTGACTTAATTTAATAAGTCTTTTGAGTTATAAAAAACGAACTTCGGTTCGTTTTTTTTTATTTTCTGGTTTATGCTTTGGCGTGTTTTCTAATCATAATGAAATAAGTGACAAAAATGACTTCCGATGTGCCTACAGCTCAGACTTTCAGGAATGGTTTTCTCTGTAACGAAATTGATCCGTTTGATCGGGCGTTTTTATATGGAGATGGTCTGTTTACCAGTATACGGGTGAGCGGTGAACATGCACAGCTTTGGGAACGTCATTTGCAGCGTTTGCATCATGGTGCCCATTGTTTGGGTTTAGATATAGATTTTGCACAACTTGAATCAGATGTCTTTCAGAAAGCGAAGCTACTCGAAGATGGTGTTCTAAAAATTATTGTCAGCCGTGGAAATGGTTCGCGTGGTTATTTGCCGCCGCAACAGCCAGCTGTGATTTACATACAATTATTCCCTCAAGCTGAAAATATGGATGCTGTCATCAAGCCTCCAATCGAAAGCGGGATATTAACGAGTCAACTCGGTCAAGTGATGCCGCAATTGGCGGGATTGAAAACTTTAAACCGTTTGGAGCAAGTGCTCTTACGTCAGGAGTTGGCATTCTGTGGTTGGAGCGAAGGTTTGGTCTGCGATGCAAGCGGATCTATTGTTGAAGGTGTTTATAGTAATTGTTTCTTTCAAATCAATGGGGAGTGGTGGACGCCGCCAATTGATCGCTCTGGTATCCTCGGTGTGATGCGTGCAGAAATCATTGAGCGTATGCAAACTCAGCATATGCCGCTTCACATAAAAACACTACGTCGCAATGAGATTGGGCGTATTGAGGCTTTATTTTTTTGCAA
>JASLFQ010000156.1 GCA_030150595.1 Aquirhabdus sp. | reverse complement strand
ACACCCGCGACGGTTTTACACCTTGATTGTAGGTTCACAGAACGAAGATGTTGAAACCGCTGAAGAAGCATGGACTTTCTTTAAGGATAAACATGTAGGCTTGAAGTGATCAGCAGACATAAAAAAGCCCATCCAATTTTGATGGGCTTTTTCTAATTCAGACAAATTAGATTTTCAAATAATCCAAGATGCCTTCTGCAGCTTGGCGACCTTCCCAGATTGCAGTCACAACCAGATCAGACCCACGCACCATATCACCACCCGCAAAAATCTTAGGGTTGCTTGTTTGGAATGGGAATGCTTGATGCTCTGCAGCAGTAACTCGACCTGAACCATCCATTTTTACAGATTGATCAGCCAACCATGCCGCAGGGCTTGGACGGAAACCAAATGCAAGAATTACTGCGTCCGCTGGCAGAATTTCTTCTGAACCAGGAATCGGCTCTGGGCTACGGCGGCCACGGCTATCAGCTTCACCAAGTTGTGTGGTCACGACTTTAACACCTGTGACACCATGTGCATCACCAATGATTTCAATCGGTTGACGATTAAACAAGAATTCGACGCCTTCTTCTTTCGCATTTTTCACTTCACGACGTGAACCAGGCATATTTTCTTCATCGCGACGGTAGGCACATGTCACATGCGCCGCACCTTGACGAATCGCGGTACGGTTACAATCCATCGCAGTGTCGCCACCACCCAGGATCACAACGCGCTTGCCTTCCATGCTAATGTAATCAAATGGTGATTTTTCCCAGCCTTGGCAACGATTGACGTTAGCAATCAAGTAATCCAACGCATCATAGACGCCGTTCAACTCTTCACCGACGAAACCACCTTTCATGTAGGTGTAAGTACCCATTCCCATGAATACGGCATCATAATCTGCCAGCAATTCATCAATGGTCACGTCAACACCAACATCCACATTCAAGCGGAATTCGATGCCCATGCCTTCAAAAATGGTGCGACGACGAATCATCACATCTTTTTCCATTTTGAATTCTGGAATACCAAACGTCAACAAACCGCCGATTTCTGGGTTTTTATCAAATACAACTGGCTTCACACCTGCACGAACAAGGACGTCTGCACAGCCTAGACCTGCAGGACCTGCACCAATGATGGCAACTTTCTTATTCGTCCAAACCACTTTGGACATATCAGGACGCCAGCCCATCGCGAAAGCAGTGTCGGTAATATATTTTTCAGTATTACCAATGGTCACCGCGCCGAAACCGTCATTCAACGTACACGCGCCTTCACACAAGCGATCTTGCGGACAAACACGACCACACACTTCTGGCAAGGTATTGGTTTGGTGAGATAATTCAGCAGCTTGGAACAATTGTCCTTCACTGATCAATTTTAACCAATTTGGAATATAGTTGTGGACTGGGCATTTCCACTCGCAATATGGATTACCGCAATCGAGGCAACGGTGTGACTGATTGGCAACTTCAACCTTTTCAAAAGGCTGATAAATTTCCACAAACGCAGTCGTACGCGTTTCAATGTCTTTTTTCTCAGGTTCTTGACGTGCAACATCGAGAAACTGAAAATCATTGCTTAGGCGATCAGCCATCTATCATCCCCATTCGGTCAGCACAATAAATCGTGCTTGCCTACTATGTGTTTAAATCGATATTTTGAATCAATATTAGATCTGCGCAGTGATGCGTTAAATCCAGAATTTTTAAGTTAGGTTGATCGTCTATTCAAATAAACGATCAACCTGCGACCCACTCTAACTTACTGTGGATCTGCTTTGGTTGTTTTGAGCAAACTGGCAAGGCTCGCTGCTTTTGGTTTGACCAACCAGAACTTACGGCTGTATTCATCAAACTCTTCAAGCAATTGCTGACCCCATGCGCTACCTGTAGCAGCAACATACTCTTCCAGCACTTCAACCAAATGTTGACGATGCTCTTCAGTCGACTCTGTACTAATACGATTTAAGTCGATGAGTTCATGGTTGCAACGATCGAAGAAGTCACCTTCCAGATCGAGTACATAAGCAAAACCACCCGTCATCCCCGCACCGAAATTCAAGCCTGTGCGACCCAAGACGGTGACTAAACCACCTGTCATGTATTCACAGCAATGGTCGCCTGCACCTTCGATGACCGCATGACAGCCGGAGTTACGCACCGCAAAGCGCTCTCCTGCTGTACCAGCCGCGAAGAGTTTACCACCCGTCGCACCATACAAACAGGTATTCCCAATAATCGCAGTATCTTGCGATTTGAATGGCGAACCTTTTGGTGGATAAATTGCAATTTGACCGCCTGCCATGCCTTTACCGACATAGTCGTTGGCATCTCCTTCAAGATCAATATGCAAACCACCCGCATTCCAGACACCTAATGATTGTCCAGCAGTACCATTCAATTTCAAGGTAATCGGCTGATTGCTCATGCCTAAATCACCATGACGCTTAGCGATTTCGCCTGATAGACGCGCACCAATTGAACGATTGCAGTTAATCACTTTATAACTGAATGTACCACCCGATTTCGCAGTAATTGCAGACTGCATATCCATAACCATTTGTTCAGCGAGTACGCCACGATCAAACGGTTCATTACGTACAGAAGTGCAATATTGATCGTTGCCTTCCGCTGATGCATGTGTGGTCAATAACGGGGTCAAATCAAGCTGATGATGTTTATCAGTTTGACCTTCCAAACGCACAAGTAAATCAGTACGACCGATCAAATCTTTCAAGCTCTTCACACCAAGCGCCGCCATCCATACGCGGGTTTCTTTCGCGATGAAATGGAAGAAGTTGATCAACATTTCTGGTTCACCAATGAAATGCTCTTTACGCAAATGATCTTGCTGAGTTGCAACACCCGTCGCACAGTTATTCAAATGGCAAATACGCAAGTATTTACAGCCAAGCGCAATCATTGGCGTTGAACCAAAACCAAATGATTCAGCTCCCAGAATCGCTGCTTTCACCACATCCAAGCCAGTTTTCAAACCACCGTCAGTTTGCACTCGGACTTTACCACGCAAGTCATTCACACGTAATGCTTGATGCGCTTCAGATAAACCCAATTCCCACGGCGAACCCGCGTAATGAATCGATGACAATGGTGATGCCGCTGTACCGCCGTCATAACCAGAAATCGTAATCAAATCCGCATACGCTTTCGCCACACCCGCTGCGATCATACCTACGCCTGGACCTGATACCAATTTCACTGAAACCAGCGCTTTTGGATTGACTTGCTTCAAGTCAAAAATCAATTGCGACAAATCTTCGATTGAGTAAATATCGTGATGCGGTGGCGGGGAAATCAACGTCACACCCGGCACGGAATAACGCAAACGCGCAATCAACGCATTCACTTTACCGCCTGGCAACTGACCGCCTTCACCCGGTTTCGCACCCTGAGCGACTTTAATCTGCAACACTTCTGCAGAAGACAAATACGCGGGTGTGACACCAAAACGACCTGACGCCACTTGCTTAATTTTTGAGTTACGAATCGTACCGTAGCGTGCTGGATCTTCGCCGCCCTCGCCTGAGTTCGAACGACCACCAATAGTATTCATCGCTATCGCAATGGCTTCATGCGCTTCAGGCGACAACGCGCCAAGCGACATACCAGCCGAGTCAAAGCGCGGCAGAATCGCTTCGATTGGCTCGACTTCATCGAGTTCAATGCTGTTGCTGGTATTCAAACCCAACAAATCACGCAATGTTGCAGTTGGGCGTTTGTTGACCAAATCAGCATACTGCTGATAATCTTCAAACTTGCCAGTACGTACTGCGGTATGCAGCGTGTTAATCACGTCTGGATTAAACGCATGATATTCTTTATTAAACACAAACTTGAGTAAGCCACCTTGTTCGATTGGCTTACGCGTTTGCCATGCCAAGACCGCCAGTTTCTTTTGATCATTTTCTAAATCAACGAAACGTGCGCCTTCAATACGACTCGATACGCCTTTAAAGCACAGATCGACCACAGCACGTGACAAACCAATCGCTTCAAATAATTGTCCAGCACGATAAGACGCAACCGTTGAAATTCCCATTTTCGACAGGATTTTCAACAAACCTTTATCAATACCTTTACGGAAATTGTTTTGTGCATACAACGGATCGCCAAGCAAATCACCTTCTGCAATCAGCTCATTGATGACGTCATACGCCAAGTACGGATACACCGCACTCGCACCAAAACCAATCAATACTGCGAAATGATGCGGATCACGTGCCAAACCAGTTTCGACAATGATATTGGCATCAGTACGTAAACGCTCTGCAGACAATGAATGATGCACCGCACCCGTCACCATCATGGCATTAGCAGGTAAATAACCTTCACGAATATTGCGATCCGACAGATTCAGCAGCGTTGCACCACTTCTGACTGCATTCGCAGCTTCTGCACAAATACGACGAATTGCGGCTTCTAAACCTTCGCTTTCTGGATAGTTCAGATCAAGCGTATGCATCTGATATTCAGCACGCGGTAGCGTACGCAGCTGATGCATTTTGCTCGCTGATAATACTGGGCTCGAAATGATAATTCGATCTGCGTGTTCTGGCGATTGCTCAAAGACGTTTTGTTCACGACCCAATGATGTCTCAAGCGACATCACGATCGATTCGCGCAGCGGATCAATCGGAGGGTTGGTGACTTGTGCGAATTGTTGACGGAAGAAATCCGCAACATGACGCACTTGACGAGACAATACCGCCATCGGCGTATCATCGCCCATCGATCCCACTGCTTCTTGACCACTTTCCGCTAATGGACGAATGATCTGATCACGCTCTTCAAAGCTCACAAGGAACATTTTCTGAGCAGATTTCAGTGCGTCACCTTTTAAGCCAAATTCCTGCAGACTCTCTTCTAAGTCGTCATCAGTTTTGATATGCAAAGCGTGTTCGCGCAACCATTTTTTGTATGGGTGCGTTGATTTCAGACGATTATCAATATCGACCGTTTGCAACAATTCACCCGTTAGCGTATCAGCAACGAGAATCTGACCTGGGCCAACACGACCTTTCGATACGACATCTTCAGGTTTGTAATCCCAAACACCGATTTCAGACGCTAAAGTGATATAGCCATTCTTGGTAATGACCCAACGTGCTGGACGCAAGCCGTTACGATCAAGCATACAAATCGCATGTCGACCATCTTGAATCACAAGACCTGCAGGACCATCCCACGCTTCCATATGCTTCGAGTTGAACTCATAGAACGCACGTAAATCAGCGTCCATCGTTTCAACGTTCTGCCAAGCTGGCGGAACCAACATACGCAATGCACGAAATAAATCCATGCCGCCACCGACCAGAATCTCCAGCATATTATCAAGGCTAGAAGAATCCGAACCAGTACGATTGATCAACGGATCAATGTCGAGCAAGCCAGGTAACAGTGGGTTTTCAAATTTCGGAGTACGCGCAACTGACCAGTTACGGTTACCCATAATGGTGTTAATTTCGCCGTTGTGCGCCAAATAACGGAACGGTTGTGCCAATTTCCAAAGCGGAGCCGTGTTGGTTGAGAAACGTTGATGGAACACCACAATATGCGTAGTGATTCGTTCATCACCCAAATCCAAATAGAACGACGCGATGTCTTCAGGCATCATTAAGCCTTTATAGCTAATGACCGTGCTCGCGAGTGTCGTCACATAAAATAATGGATCATGCGTTAATTGGCTTTCAGCACGACGACGCGCCAAAAACAACTTACGATTGAAATCCGCTTCCGCCATGCCTTCAGGCGCAGATACAATAATCTGATTAATCGCAGGCAGTGAACGAAGAGCGATTTCACCTAAAATTTCAACATTGGTAGGGACAACACGCCAAGCCGCAACTGTTAGGCCTTCTTTGGCAATTTCTGCATCCAGAACTTCACGCGCGTGCTGTGCAAGCGCCGTATCGGTATGCAAGAAAATCGTACCAACCGCAAATAATTCAGGCAAAGTGACGCCAAGCTTCTGTGCTTCCGCCCTAAAGAAATCTTTCGGCATCGCCAACAACAAACCACAGCCATCGCCGGTCTTACCATCCGCTGCAATACCACCACGATGTGTCATACAGCTTAAGCTGTGAATCGCAGTTTGCAACAAATGATGACTTGCCTGACCCTGCATGTGAGAAATCAGACCAAAGCCACAGTTATCCCGAAAATCTTCAGGTTGATATAGACCCGTCACTGCAACATCTGACTTAGTTTCAGATGAACAATGGGCTTCCGAAGAAAGCGTAGCGAGCGGCGACATATGCATGGCGTACCCTTATATAAAAAACAATCGTAAAAACAACACAGCAATGGGCGGACAATGACCACAACGCAATGAAAGAACACAGCAAGGCACAACCTATCCTAAGCTCAAGCTATCATGGTGCTTAAAAGGAGGACAGACAAAACGGTGTAATAGTGTAAAGAAAAACTCCGTCGTACTCAAATGCAATACCAGATTTATTAGATACAACAGAAATCCAACACGGCATTATCCAGCATACAGACCAATTAATCATGTTTTTAAGTGGCATTAGTAATTTTTATAGCCAACCAAAACAGATGTTTGAACAAACTCTACAGCGCACTATTGTACTAAAAAAGCACAAAAAAAGAAAGCGCCATTACTGACGCCCTCAAATACAAATATGGATCACAATTCTTCGACAGTCAGGTATTGCTGACTAATATATCTCAAAGAACTGACTCTATAGTCATGCTAATTGAATGGATCCTGAACAGCAGCTGGCGTAGGAGCAGTCGAAGCATCATGAGTCGCTTTGGAACCCGCAGTAGTCGGACTCGCCACTGGGTCAGCAGGCGGGGCATCAGGCTGGCCACTAAATCCATCCACGCCTGAAGGCAGTGATGACGGTCCAACTGCTGCTGTTGATGCAGATTGTGCAGAAATTTGAGCCAGCTTATCTTCAATCGCATCAGTTGGCGGTGGAATCGCAACAGGCCTCAATTTTACTTGTCGTTGCGCACTAGAATCGCTGACCACGGCATCATCGCTATCACTGACGAATGGTTTATACGTCGAGAAACGCTCAGGGAATGCTTTCACACTAGCAGGCAATCCAAAATCCATCGTTTGCAATGCACCCATCGCAGTTTCGACTGTTGTAAATGCGCCATAGGTCAAGATAAAACTCTCGTCTTTCTCACCTTTATGATAGCGGAAATATTGAAATCTAGCACGATCACTACGCTTCGCCAAAAAATCGGTAATCACATTTTCCTGTGTCACGTTCATGACTTGCAGCGTCCAGTCACCTTCATGTTGGCCAATAAAAGCCGCCGCTTTAAACTCAGGACTATGTGGAGAGTCTTGCTTGTCGGCAACTTTACTTAGATCAAGGACAGGCACAATATCCGTCAAACTTCCCAAATCTGCAGGAAATTTATCAATCGTAATAGCCTTAGGCGCTGCATCAGCATCAGCAAACGACGTTTCTTTCGTAACACGAGCCGCAAGCTGGAGCCAGATCCATAACACCGCGCTGACAAGCAATATCGCAATGCCGCCAATCAACCAGATTTTCGGATAAAATCGCTGCCGCCACGACAATGGGCTTGAACTCATACAGCCTCCAAACCAGGTTCTTTATTTTGCAATGTCTGTAAAAGTAGCTGTAAATCGAAATCTCGGGTAATCACAGCCTGCCCCACCTTCTTCAATAGTACGAGCCGTAACTGACCATCCAACACTTTTTTATCCTGACCCATTAAGCTCAAGAACGCATCACACCCAATATCAGGCACAGTGACAGGAAGCTTAGC
>JASLFQ010000124.1 GCA_030150595.1 Aquirhabdus sp. | reverse complement strand
TCTTGTTGTCTTTGAACTGGCTGAAGGTTCAACCACGGCAGCCGTATTTACGCAAAATTCATTTTGTGCGGCGCCTGTTTTGGTTGCACGTGAAAATCTAACTCAAGGTAGTCCACGTTATTTAGTCATTAACACGGGTAATGCCAACGCTGGAACAGGCACGCAAGGTCTTAAAAATAGTAAGGAGACTTGTGCTGCATTAGCCAAGTTGACCCAAACGAATGACTATCAAGTTTTACCGTTTTCGACAGGTGTCATTGGTGAGCAATTGCCAATCGATCGTTTGATCGCTGGCTTACCAGCCGCTTTGAATGCATTGAATGAAAACGCGTGGACAGAAGCTGCGCATGGCATCATGACCACTGATACGCTGCCAAAAGGCGCTAGCGAAATCCTGATGATGAATGGCGAAACCTATACCATTACTGGGATTAGCAAAGGCGCGGGCATGATTCGCCCAAATATGGCGACGATGTTGAGCTTTGTGGCAACCGACGCACCGATTGCGCGCGATGTGTTGCAGAAGTTATTAACCAATGCGGTGAATCAATCTTTTAACCGCATTACGATTGATGGCGATACATCGACGAATGACGCGTGTGTTTTAGTTGCGACAGGAAAAGCGGGTGGTGAAGCTTTAACATCTGTGGAAGATGAGCGTTATAGCGACTTTGAAGCGGCGTTTAATCGTATTTTCTTGCGCTTGGCACAGCTTATCGTTCGTGACGGTGAAGGTGCGACCAAGTTTATGACTGTACGTGTTGAGGGTGGTTTAAATACGCAAGAGTGTTGTGATGTTGCGTATCGTGTCGCGCATTCTCCATTGATCAAAACTGCATTCTTTGCATCTGACCCAAATTGGGGACGCATTGTTTGTGCTATTGGAAATGCGGGTATTCCAGATCTTAATGTGTCAAAAGTTCAAGTCTATTTAGATCAGACTCAGATCGTTAAAGATGGTGGTGCAAACCCAGAATATACCGAAGCAGAAGGTGCGGCGGTGATGGCTCAACCTGAGATTGGAATACGTATTAACTTAGGTCGTGGAACTGCAGTTGATACTGTTTGGACATGTGATTTCTCATATGATTATGTGAAAATCAATGCGGACTATCGCTCTTAAGCTGATGTAAAAAAGCCAGCAGCGTTTGCTGGCTTTTTATTGCCCAGAAAGAACTTGGATAGTGGTCGTTATTTATGAGTATGAGCGAATTAGAAAGAAATATGATTAAGCGCAATAGTATTTCTAAAAAATTAGTTGTTAATAAACAGCTTAATCATTTCGTTATTCTGCTTTCTTATTCTATGCAAATCATTGGTGCACTGCTCCTGACTTTACTGCTAGGGCAATTCTGCCTTGCCAGCACATCCAATTTCATCACATGGACAGATCCGACACCTTCTGCTTTGCAGCCTTTTGATGGTAATGCAGAGGCATTAGCAGATTTAGCAGGTTCATCGTTATTGTTCTATCCGCAACCAAAGAAAACAATTACTTTGCCTTATAACAATGGGCCTAAAACCTATCAAAATATACAGTATGTGACTGGTGCAATTGTTGTATCAGCAAGCTGTGACCAAGTGGAAAAACTATTAGCGGACTATGCTGGTTATAGCAAATTATTTCCAAAAATTACTGAAGCTGTAGTTCAAGAAAATGAACAGCGTGGCGATTTCGCGCATGATGGTACTTCACAAAATCAGGCGAGCATTCGATCAATCGTTAAATATCACATGCAAATCAAAATTCCAGTGCCTTTACTGAGTTTTAATGAAGATATTCTGATGCAGCATGAACGAACGCATAACAGCATTTCGACGCTGATTTTGGATTCGCCTGTGCGATATGGTTCTGGTAAGTTTGAATGGTTTCCTTTAAAAAATGGCAAAACTTTAGTCACGCTCACGCAATGGGGTGATTTAGATCGACCTAAAGGTTTTGTAGTCAGCACAATATTACGGGCAATGCCTGAAATCAAATATGCCATTCCAAATAGTGTCGAAGGGTTTGTCTTAGAGTCCTTGCGCCAGCATTTTGATCCGAACTACGTGAGCAAAGCGCTACCAATGGCGAATGTTGTCCCAACGATTAACCTCAATAATGAACAAGGGACGCAAGTTCTGAAGTTGTTACGGCAGGGTGGTGTCGTTCAGTTCAATCATTTACCTGTTTGGATGGCGACGGCCAATCATCCCGAAAAGCTGTGGTTTGTCAGTTCGTTTTATAATGTACCAGCGCCTTTAGAGAAAACGAAGCAGGCTTTTGCTAATCCACAGGATTTTCCAAATATCTACCGACAAGTTCGCAAGGTAACCAGTACACCATTGGCGAATGGTGGTAGCCAGAATGACATAAAAATTGGCTTAGGTTTGGGCGTGATCGCAATTCCAATGCACATTCAGTTAGCGTATCAACCTGAACCCGATCGAAGCAGTATTCGTTTTTACACCACAGGCGGCGATATTGAATTTATTCAAGGACGTTTCCAGTTTAAGGCGTTGGATAATAAATCCACATTAGTTGGTTTAACCGCTGGAAGTCACTTGGGCGACAATCCGCCCATTCTATTACGCTTAGGTAAATATTTACCTTATCCAGATTATTTGCCTACGGTGGGGTCTGCACCTGTAATTTTTGAAAAGACGAGTGCTTGGTTGTTGAAGTAATAGACGTTGCATTTTGATATTAATTGGTTAAAATGCCGTCATTGTTTGAGATACTTCATCTTAAACCCAGAATTTTGA